>NZ_VRUV01000329.1:0-5193 GCF_008039455.1 Methylobacterium sp. WL116 | reverse complement strand
GCGCAGACCCTGGCCTCGCTGCCCGCCCCCACCATCGCCGCCGCGCCGGTCGGCGCCGCCAAGCCGATCCTCGCCTGGGTCGCCTTCTGCCAGGGCTACCCGGCCGAGTGCGCGGTCGACCCCGCCGAGCCCGCCCGCATCGCCATGACGCCGGCGATCTGGAGCACGATCCAGGCCGTCAACCGCCGGGTCAACGCTACGGTGACGCCGGTGACCGACATGGACCACCTCGGCGTTCCCGACCATTGGGACCTGGCCGAGGACGGCTCGGGCGATTGCGAGGATTTTCAGCTGCTCAAGCGCAGCCTGCTGGCCAAGGCCGGCCTGCCGCGCCGCGCCATGCGGATGACCGTGGTCATCGACGAGAAGGGCGAGGGCCACGCCGTGCTCACCCTGATCACCGACCGCGGCGACCTGGTGCTCGACAACAAGACCAGCCAGATCCTGCCCTGGCACCGCACCGGCTACACCTTCATCAAGCGCGAGAGCCAGGACGCCGTCGCCTGGGTCTCCCTCGGCGGCGTCACCTCCCCGGTCACCACCGCCAACCGCTGAGGCTCAGGCGGCCTGGAGCGCCGGCTCGGCCTCGACCTCGGACGGGACGGGTTCTTCCGTCATCTCGGCATCCGCCGGCACGGGCCGCTGCGCCGGACGCTTGAGGGCGTCGCGGCGGATCCGGCCGAGCTGCATCTCGATCCGCCCGATGAAGGCGGTGATGTGGGGGGCGACGCCGCGCAGGCTGGCCAGATCGCGCAGGAGGATGTCGACGGCGAGCGCGCGGTCGGCGTCGGTGGGCGAGGCGGCGAGGAACATCTCCACCGCGTGCTGGGCGATGTCGATCGCCCCCGGGGCGCCGTTCTCGGCGAGAGCCCGGATCATGAGATGGATGGGGGGTTGCGACACGGTTGCGATGATCCCTGGCGGCGCGTTGGCCGGCGTCTTGCTGGGACCCTCGAATGCCGATCCCATGGCACCGGCACGCCGTCACGCCGGTGTCACAGTCTCAAGCCGCGAATCACGCCGGAATCAAGGGCTGATCGACCGTGCAGGGCACGCATACCCATGGCGCATGTGCGGGTGGCGCCCTTACATCACCACGCGGGATCGGAACCTTTCGCCGCCGACGTGGTTAATTCGCCCTTAAATTTCGATTGAGCCGCCGACCGGAGCGTGCCAGCTTGGGCGCTTCGGCAGGGCGGAGCATCGAGCATGCGGCACGCGGTTGTCCAGGCGGCAGGTGCCCTCGGCGGCATCCGATGGCGCGATGCGGTGCGGCGCACGGGACGCGCCGCGGCCCTGGGCTTCGCCGGAACGATCCTGATGATCGGGGGGGCCTCCACCCAGCCGCGCATCGCCGCCCTCCCGCCCGATGCGGCCACCGCCGTGGAGACCGGGCCGGCGGCGCGGCCGGTGGCGGCGTGGACCGAGTTCTGCCGACGCATGCCGGCCGAATGCGACGTCGACACCCGCGAGCTGGCGACCATCGCGATGAACACCGCCCTGTGGCGGACGCTGGCGAGCGTGAACCGCCGGGTCAACGCACGGATCAGGCCGATCACCGACCAGGCGCACTGGGGCGTCGTCGACCGTTGGGACTTCCCGGATGACGGGTTCGGCGATTGCGAGGATTACCAGCTGCTCAAGCGCCGGATGCTGATCGAGCGCGGGCTTCCCCGGCGTGCCCTGCGGATGACTGTGGTGATCGACGACATCGGCGAGGGCCACGCGGTGCTGATGGTGCGCACCGACCGCGGCGACTTCATCCTCGACAACAAGACCAACACGATCCTGTCGTGGCGCAACACCGGATACGCATACATCAAGCGCGAGGGGCAGGACGGGCGGGCGTGGGTGACGCTCGACGGCGGCGCGTCGCCGGTGGCGACGGCCAACCGCTGACGGCCCGGCTCAGGCGCCGACGACGAGGGCCGCGAGGTCGAGGGCGACGCGGCCCGAGAGCAGCCCCCAGCCGCAGGCGATGATCGTCGCCAGCATCACGAACGGGATCGGGCGCCCCTCGATCCGGCGCCCGCGCAGGGTGTTGCGCAGGATGATGAACGGAGCGCCGAAGGCCAGCATCGGCAGCGCGGCGACGGCGGTGACGCCGCCGAGCCCGAGCAGGTTGAAGCTTGCGCGGCGCGTCGTGAACAACTCGAACGCGCTCGCGAGCAACCCTGACAGGGCCAAGCCCACGCAGAGCGTCCGGATCGTATCGAGGGCAGCGGGGGCGAGGACCATGACGCGCGCACTCCATCCGAGGATGCGTGCAGTCTAGCCCGGATGTTTACGAAGCGTTAAGCACTTGTGCGGGTTAGCGTTAATTCGTGCACAGGCGAGACGCCGGACTCAGGCCTCTTCCTCAAGGTCGATGTCAAGGATCGCCATCCGGAACACGAAGGAATCGTCGCCGTCCTCCTTGTCGTCGGAGATCACGCCGATCGACTCCTCGCCGATGTAGACCTCGGCGGAATCGCCGTTCTTCAGTGCCACGATGCGGATGCTGGCATTGGCGAATTTGCGGCGCAGGTAGTCCTGCAGCTTCGCGACTTCGGGCTTGGTCACGCTGTCGAGCCTTTCGGGTTCTTCATGCAGGGTGTCTTCGGCGATGCGCGCCGTGATCGGCGGCCCGCCCGGCGGCCGGGCCACCGCTTGCCACGCCCTCGGCGGTGGAGCAAGCGCGGCGGCCCGCCCGCGTCAGATCCCCTCGGCCATGTGGATGAACTGGTCGATGCTGACGAGCTGATCCATGGCGCGGGCGGGCTCGGCGCAGCCGGCGGTGCCGACGACGCGGGCCGGCACGCCGACCACCGTGGTGTTGGCCGGAACCGGACGCAGGACCACCGAGCCGGCGGCGACCCGGGCGCATTCCCCGACCTCGATGTTGCCGAGGATCTTGGCGCCGGCGCCGATCATCACGCCGCGGCGGATCTTGGGATGGCGGTCGGCGCCCTGCTTGCCGGTGCCGCCCAGCGTCACCGCATGCAGGATCGAGACGTCGTCCTCGATCACCGCGGTGGAGCCCACGACGAGGCCGGTGGCGTGGTCGAGGAACACGCCCCGCCCGATCCGCGCCGCCGGATGGATGTCGCACTGGAACACCTCGGACGACCGGCTCTGCAGGTAGAGGGCGAGGTCGCGCCGGCCCTGGTTCCAGACGTGGTGCGCCAGCCGGTGGGCCTGGATGGCGTGGAACCCCTTGAAGTACAGCACCGGCTCGATCGCGCGGCTGGTCGCGGGATCGCGATCCATCACCGCGACGATGTCAGCCCGGAACGCCTCGCCGATGCGCGGGTCCGCCTGGATCGCCTCGTGGAAGGCATGCGCCACGAGCTCGGACGGCAGCGCAGGATGCCCGAGCCTTGCGGCGACCCGGTGCGAGACCGCGCCCTCCAGGCTGGTATGGTTGAGGATCGTCGCCACGATGAAGGACGCGAGCTGGGGCTCGTCGCGGATCACCGCCTCGGATTCGGCCCGCAGGCGCGACCAGACCGGATCGACGGTGCCGGCGAGCCCGTCGGCGACGGGACGCCCGAGGGCGTGACTGCCAGTCATGGTATGCTCCTCGGTGGCGCGGGACGAAGCCCGATGGCCGGTCGGCGCCGGGGCGCCCCGGCCGGGTCGCGCCGGGTCACGGATGATCACGGGTCGGTTGCGGACCGGCGATGCCCGGTCGTCGCCCGACGCACGCCGAAAGCTTGGGGTGACGCCGGCCCACGATCAAGGGTCGGCGCGAGACGCCGGGCACGGCATTGCAACCCTCAGGCGGTCGCCGCCTGCGCCTGGAAGCGCGCCTCGATCGTTTGCGTCAGGCGATCGACCATCACCTCGACGGGGACGTCGGAGGTGTCGACCGTCGCCGAGGCGCGGGCGTAGAGCGGCTCGCGGCTGGCGAGCACCGCCCGCAGCTCCAGCATCGCCGAGGCGTGGTCGCCGGTCATGGCGAGGTGCCCCTGGTCGCGGACCCGCTGCATGTGCTCCTCCGGCCGCGCCTTGAGCCAGACGGTGAAGAACGCCTGCAGAAGGAGGTCGTAGGTGAGGGGCTCGGCGACGATGCCGCCGCTGGTCGCGAGCACCAGCGGGCCGGGATGCTCGGTCAGGCGCCGCAGCGCCGCCTGCTCGAGCCGGCGATAGCCTTCCTGCCCGTAGATCGCGAAGATCTCTTGGACCGAGAGCGCGTTCTCGCGCTCGATCTCGGCGTTGAGCTCGATGAACGGCCAGCCGAGGCGTTCCGCGGTCATCCGCCCGAGCGTGGACTTGCCGGCACCGCGCAGGCCGACCACCGCCACGCGGGGGCGCGGCATGCTGCCATCGCGCGGGCCGCCGGAGAGCGCTTCCTTGGCGGCCGCGATCTGCGCCGGCGAAGCCTGCCCCAGCAGGTCGCGCAGCACCGGCCAATCCGGAATCGCGTCGTTGCCGGTGATCAGGTCGTCGAGGCGCACGCCCATGGCGTCGGCGACGCGCCGCAGCAGGATGATCGAGACGTTGCCCTGCCCGCCCTCGAGCTGGGCGATGTAGCGCTCGGACAGGCCCGACGTCTGCGACAGCAGCTTGCGCGACAGCCCGCGAACCGTGCGCGCATGGCGGACCCGACGACCGAGGTCGTTCAGGAAGAGTGATTCTTGTTCCACCGCGCCGGCCATGGCGTCGTCCGCTTTCCGATTGATCCCAAGCGCGAGACCGGCCTCTCGGCCATCCCGACGCAAGTCATGCGCCGCGAACCTCGCGTGAGGGCGGCCATGACGCGGTCACGCCCGATCTCTCGCGAGACGTCCGGCGCACCCCTGCCCTCGGTGCATGATTGTTTGTCTCAAGGAATTCGAGCGGTTGCGATGCTGCGACGCAAAACGCGTCCGCCTCACCGGTCCTCTCGTCCGACGCCCCGTATGTGTTGCGCTGCGGTCCCGCGGTCAACCCGGCGCGCCGATCGTTGTAGGGACAACGGGTGCGGTTTTCCCGCGCGATGTGCCCGGTTCTCTCACTCGGTGGTGAGTGCGGTGGCTTCGAGGACGGGCTCCCCGGCGGGTGTCCTGCGGGGCGCCGCGGGCCGTACGACGGCGGCGAGACGCTCGGCCGAAGGGCGGCGCGGCGGCAGCGGCACCGCCACCGTGTCCGCCGCCGGATCGACCGATGTGGCGGCGGCCGGCGTCGGCGCTGCCGGCGTCGCGGCGAGGGTCAGATTGGAAAGGTCGGCGC
>NZ_VRUV01000328.1:0-5209 GCF_008039455.1 Methylobacterium sp. WL116 | reverse complement strand
GGCCGAGCCCGCGCGCCCGAAGCTCTCGGCGACCGTGCGCCGGGCGCTCGACGTGCTCGGCCTCGAGGAAGGCGCCGACACCGCCGCGATCAAGGCGCAGTACAAGTCCCTGGTGAAGCGCTTCCACCCCGACGCCAACGGCGGCGACCGCTCGTTCGAGGAGCGCCTGCGCGACATCATCCGGGCGCACGACGTGCTGCGCGCGGCCGGGCTCTGCTGAGGCGGCTCGGCACGATCGATGCAAAGTCGACCGTCGCGCCGTCGTCGGCGGCTTTCGCGCGCGGACGACCGGCAATTTTCGATTGCAGGCCTATATGGGGGTCTTGCACCCGATCCGGCCCGTCTGTGGCGCCCCGGCGCGACGACGTTTAAGGAAGGGCCTGCATCCCGGCAGCGACTGGCCGGCGAGGCGAGGCCCGAGACAAGTTCCGCGCGGCTTTCGATCCGATGCCCTTCGGAAGACCGCCCCTACGAGGTTCCGTATGCTCTCTGACGACAAGCCCGCCATGCTCCCCGACCGCACCGTCTCCGTCCGCGCCACCTTCGGCATCGACATCGACCTCGAGGTTCCCGCGTTCGCCGAGACCAGCGAGCACGTGCCGGATCTCGATGCGGACTACATCTTCGACCGCGAGACGACGCTGGCGATCCTGGCGGGCTTCGCGCGCAACCGCCGCGTCATGGTCACCGGCTATCACGGCACCGGCAAGTCGACCCATATCGAGCAGGTCGCCGCCCGGCTGAACTGGCCCTGCGTGCGGATCAACCTCGACAGCCACGTCTCGCGCATCGACCTCGTCGGCAAGGACGCGATCGTGCTGCAGGACGGCAAGCAGATCACCGCCTTCCAGGACGGGATCCTGCCCTGGGCGCTGCAGAACAACGTCGCGCTGGTCTTCGACGAGTACGATGCCGGACGGCCCGACGTGATGTTCGTGATCCAGCGCGTGCTGGAGCTCTCCGGCCGCCTGACGCTGCTCGACCAGAAGCGGGTCATCCGCCCGCACCCGGCCTTCCGGCTGTTCGCCACCGCCAACACGGTGGGCCTCGGCGACACCTCGGGCCTCTATCACGGCACCCAGCAGATCAACCAGGGCCAGATGGACCGCTGGTCGATCGTCACCACCCTGAACTACCTGCCGCACGACCGCGAGGTCGACATCGTGCTGTCGAAGGCGCTGCACTACAAGGGCGACCCCGGCCGCGACATCGTCAGCCGCATGGTCCGCGTCGCCGACCTGACCCGCAACGCCTTCATGAACGGCGACCTCTCGACGGTGATGAGCCCGCGCACGGTGATCACCTGGGCCGAAAACGCCGACATCTTCCGCGACATCGGCTTCGCCTTCCGGGTCACCTTCCTCAACAAGTGCGACGAGCTGGAGCGGACGCTGGTCGCCGAGTTCTACCAGCGCGCCTTCGGCAAGGAGCTGCCCGAGAGCGCGATGAACGTCGCGCTGAGCTGATCGACGATGGAGGAATCGATGGCGCAGGTTGCTTCGGGCCCGGAGACGGAGCCAGCCGGCTTCGCGTCGCCGCGCGCGGGTACGCGCCACGAAGCTGACCTCTACACGTGGGTGCAGGAGCAAGTGGCCCACCTTCGCGCTGGCCGGGTCGAGGTTCTCGATCTCGACAACATCGCTGAGGAACTGAGCGACGTGGGTTCGGAGCAGTACGATAAGCTAGAGAGCGCGATCGAGGTCCTGCTCGCCCATGCCCTGAAGTGGGACTTCCAGCCGGAACGCCAGAGCAGGAGCTGGGCGTTGACCATCGCGGAGCAGCGCCTGCGGATCGAGAGGCAGTTGCGCAAGAACCCCGGCCTGAAGTCGCGCATCGCGGAGGCGGTCACCGACGGATTCCGGACCGGCAGGCTTCGGGCTGCGCGCGAGATGCGTCGCTCGCTCGAGACCCTCCCCACCGACAATCCCTACGCCTGGGACGACATCCTGAACCGCCCCTTCGAACTCGACGCCGACCGGTAGCACCCATGTCCATCTCCAACCGCAAGCCGGGCGAGCGCCGCGAGCCGGTCGCCGAGCCCCTGAAGCGCTCGGTCGCCGGGTGCCTGCGCGCCATCGCCAAGCGCTCCGAGGTCGAGGTCACCTACGCCACCGACCGGCCGGCGCTGACCGGCGACAAGGCGCGCCTGCCCGAGCCGCCGCGCAAGCTCACGGTCGGGGACGTCGCGGTGCTCCGCGGCAACGCCGACGCCATGGCCCTGCGCCTGGGCTGCCACGACATCGCCGTCCACCGCCGGCTCGCGCCCGAGAATTCCGCGGCGCGCGCGGTGTTCGACGCGGTCGAGCAGGCCCGCGTCGAGGCGATCGGCTCGCGGCGGATGTCGGGCGTCGCCACCAACATCTCCGCGATGCTGGAGGACCGCTACCACCGCGGCGGCAAGTACGAGACCATCACCGACCGCGCCGATGCGCCGATGGAGGATGCCGTCGCGCTGATGGTGCGCGAGCGCCTGACCGGCCAGAAGCCGCCGGAGGCCGCCAAGCGCATCGTCGAGCTGTGGCGCGCGCACATCGAGGACAAGGCCGGCCCGAACCTCGACGGGCTGATCGGCTCGATCGAGGACCAGCGCGGGTTCGGCCGCTCGGTGCGCGAGCTGCTCTCCTCCCTCGACATGGCCGACGAGACCCCGTTCGACCCCGAGGACGACGAGAACGACGACGAGAACGAGGCCCAGGACGACGAGCAGACCCCGAGCGAGGGCGATGCCGAGGAGCAGAGCCAGGGCGACCGCGCCGAGGTCGAGACCTCGGAGGAGGCCTCCGACGACATCGAGGAAGGCGCGCAGGAGGCGGCCGACGCGCCGTCCGGCGAGCTTCCCGAGGAATCCGAGGACGCGGAATCGGATGAGGCCTCCGAATCCTGGCGGCCGCCGTCGAAGGTCGCCAACGAGCTGCGCGGGCCGGACTACCGGGTGTTCAATCCGAGGTTCGACGAGGTGATCCACGCCGAGGACCTGTGCGACGCCGAGGAGCTGGCGCGGCTGCGCAGCTACCTCGACAAGCAGCTGTCGCATCTCCAGGGCGTGGTCGGGCGGCTGGCCAACCGCCTCCAGCGCCGGCTGCTGGCGCAGCAGAACCGCGCCTGGGACTTCGACCTCGAAGAGGGCCAGATCGACCCGGCGCGCCTCGTGCGCGTGGTCATCGACCCGTTCCAGCCGCTGTCCTTCAAGCAGGAGAAGGACACGAACTTCCGCGACACCGTGGTGACGCTGCTGCTCGACAATTCCGGCTCGATGCGGGGGCGCCCGATCACCGTCGCCGCGACCTGCGCCGACATCCTGGCCCGCACCCTCGAGCGCTGCGGCGTGAAGGTCGAGATCCTGGGCTTCACCACCCGCGCCTGGAAGGGCGGCCAGTCGCGCGAGGCGTGGCTCGCCGCCGGCAAGCCGAACGCGCCGGGCCGCCTCAACGACCTGCGCCACATCGTCTACAAGAGCGCCGACGCGCCCTGGCGCCGGGCGCGCAAGAATCTCGGGCTGATGATGCGCGAGGGCCTGCTCAAGGAGAACATCGACGGCGAGGCGCTGGACTGGGCGCACAAGCGCATCCTGGCCCGGCCCGAGCAGCGCAAGATCCTGATGGTGATCTCGGACGGCGCGCCGGTCGACGACTCGACGCTGTCGGTCAACGCCGGCAACTATCTCGAGCGCCACCTGCGCTGGATGATCGAGGAGATCGAGCAGCGCTCGCCGGTGGAGCTGCTGGCCATCGGCATCGGCCACGACGTGACCCGCTACTACCGTCGCGCGGTCACGATCATCGACGCCGAGGAGCTCGGCGGCGCGATGACGGAAAAGCTCGCCGAGCTGTTCGAGGAGGATGCCGGCGGCCGCGCCCCGATGCGCGCCGCCGGCGGACGCCGGCGCTGACGCCTCAGGCCAGCGCCCGCAGGGCGATCAGCACGGCGAGGTGCCCCGGGTAGAACGCCTGCAGCGCGTAGGGCGGCAGGAAGCGCGGTCGGCCGCGCAGCCGGAGGGCGGCGAGCAGGACCAGCGGGACGCCGACGCCGATCGTCGCGGCGTCGGCGAGCGCCGAGAGGGACGCGGCCTCGCCCCGCGGGTGCCAGCCGTGCCAGTTCAGCCCGACGATCGCGGCGACGAGCCAGGCGCCGTAGGCGCGCGGTTCGCGGAGCGCCAGAAGGATCGCCGCCGGCAGCAGGATGCCGGCCAGGCCGAAATCCACCGCCGTCTTGGCGAGCGCGGGGGCGAGGAACACCACGGCGAGGCCGAGCGCCAGGGCCGCGTGGCGCAGCGGAGGGCGTCCCCTCTCGAGCGCGGTCGCGAACGCGATGCCCGTCGCCAGGGTGAACAGGATCGACCCCTCGGTCGTGCCGAAGGGGAAGGCGGCGGCGTAGATCGCCTGCGTCGGCACCGCGAGGGCGAGCAGCGCCAGCCCGTAGCGGCCGGGATCGGCGCCGCGCAGGATGTGCAGCACGGACACCACGCAGAACAGCGGGAAGGCGATCCGCCCGAGCCGCCACAGGGCGACGGCGTGGCCGTCGAGCAGGATTGTGTCGACGTGGTCGCCGACCATCAGCACGGCGGCGGCCCCCTTGATCGCGTCGAGGGGCGCGCCGGCGAACGACGCGGCGGGCACGAAAAAACCGCCGGCATGGGGGTCCATGCGGCGGTTCATGATCTCACATCGCCCGGAGGCGACCGCTTCAGGCAGCGACGGCGTCCGGAGCCGCGGTCTCGCCGAGCTTCTTGTGGATCTCGCGCTTGAGGAGCTTGGCCGTCTGCGACAGCTCGACCTCGTGCGCCTTCACGAGGAAGGCGTCGAGGCCGCCGCGGTGCTCGACCGAGCGGAGCGCGTGCGCGGTGACGCGCAGGCGCACGCGGCGGTTCAGCGCGTCCGAGGTCAGCGTGACGTTGCAAAGGTTCGGCAGGAACCGGCACTTCGTCTTGCGGTTCGAATGGCTCACGAGGTGGCCGACCTGAACGGCCTTGCCGGTGAGTTCGCAGCGGCGTGCCATGATAACGCTATCCTGTCTCGTTCCTGGGCGATGCGGACCCGCCCTCCCGGGCCGGATGCGCCGCCTGCGCGGCCCCACCCGAACGTCGTTCCAGGTCTCGCGCAGTCGTGTCTGAGTGGCGGCCTATAGGCGAGACGGCCCGGGACCGTCAAGGCAAAACCCGACATCGCGTCGTCATGAAGGCGCCGGCGCACGCAGCGCGACAGGCTGAACG
>NZ_VRUV01000327.1:0-5221 GCF_008039455.1 Methylobacterium sp. WL116 | reverse complement strand
GGCCGGATGCGCGCCCCCCGCGCCGCGAGCGGGCGCCCGATCCCGATTCGCCCTTCGCCAAGCTCGCCGCCCTGAAGGCGCAGCTCGAATCCGGCGAAGGCGGCAAGCGCTGAGGCATCACCGGTCCGCATGAAGGAAGGGCGGCAGCGGCTGGACAAGTGGCTGTGGTTCGCGCGGGTGGCGAAGTCCCGCTCGCTCGCCGCCCGCCTCGTCGAGGACGGCCACGTCCGCCTCAACGGAACCCGGACCACGCTGCCGGCGAAGGGCCTGGCCGTCGGCGACGTGCTGACGGTGGCCGCCGCCCACGCCACGATCATCGTGCGCGTCGTCGACCTCGGGACGCGCCGCGGCTCGGCCGAGGTCGCCCGGCGATTGTATGCGGACCTGTCGGCCGGCGGCGAGGCGGCGCAGGCCCGATCGGTTTCCGAGCCCGAGCCGCCCCTGGAATCAGTGTAGACAAGCCACACTCCGGCACCGCGGGCCGGTTGCGGCATGGGTGCGCTTGTCAGCCCCCTTGGCAGGGGCTAGAGCCCTTGCCATCCAAGGGCCGACCCAAGGCCCGTCGACACGCAAGCCGAACGCGTCCTCGCCCGCCCGCGAGACCGTTCGAGCCCCCGGCGACCGCGGATGCGGCCAGCGCGGATCGAGGACGAAAATCGCACCATGACCTACGTCGTCACCGACAATTGCATCAAGTGCAAGTACATGGACTGCGTGGAAGTCTGCCCGGTGGACTGCTTCTACGAAGGCGAGAACATGCTCGTCATCCATCCCGACGAGTGCATCGATTGCGGCGTCTGCGAGCCGGAATGTCCGGCCGAGGCGATCAAGCCGGACACCGAGCCGAACCTCGAGACCTGGCTGAAGGTCAACGCCGACTACGCCAAGGACTGGCCGAACATCACCCAGAAGAAGGACGCTCCCGGCGACGCCAAGGAGTGGGACGGCGTGGCCGGCAAGTTCGAGGCGCACTTCTCCGCCGCCCCCGGCACCGGCGACTGATCACCCCAGCATCGGCCCGCGGCCTCGATGCCGCGGTTGCCTTGCCGGCTCGGTCCCGGCCTCAGCCAAACCGTGCATAACGTGCTTCGGACGGTGTCGAACCGTCGGGAGCGCGTCGCGCTGCTTTGATTCGACGGTTGATTTGTGATACACAATCCGCCTGCCGTCGCTCGCGCCTGACGTGCTGCCTGCCGCGTCCAAAAACGCGAATTCCGGATCGTCCAGGATAACAGGTGGCACGCGCTCGACTGCTGGAGGCTTCGCCTTCGGCGGCCGTTCTATCATGGGCTGCGCACGGCTGCGCCTGGGAGCTTTCGCCTGCCCGACCGATCCGGTCGGCGGCGTCGGTCGGGCGGTTGAAGCCGGGTGTCCCACCCCGGAAAGACATGGTCACGCGGGTGCTTGCAACCCCCCGCGCTTTGTTCTGGAGGCCCTTCTCGCATGACAACAGCCAAGAAGCCGACGACGGGCCGCCAGGGATTCAAGACCGGCGAGGCGGTGGTCTATCCCGCCCACGGCGTCGGCCGCATCACCGCGATCGAGGAGCAGGAGATCGCCGGCTACAAGCTCGAGCTGTTCGTCGTCTCCTTCGAGAAGGACAAGATGGTCCTGCGCGTGCCGACCGCGAAGGCCAACAGCGTCGGCATGCGCAAGCTCGCCGAGCCGGAACTGGTGAAGAAGGCCCTCGACGTGCTGACCGGCCGTGCCCGCGTCAAGCGGACGATGTGGTCGCGCCGCGCCCAGGAATACGAGGCCAAGATCAATTCCGGCGACCTGCTCTCGGTCACCGAGGTGGTGCGCGACCTGTACCGCTCGGAGGCCCAGCCCGAGCAGTCCTACAGCGAGCGCCAGCTCTACGAGGCCGCCCTCGACCGGATCGTGCGCGAGATCTCGACCGTCAACCGGATCACCGAGACCGAGGCGCTCAAGCTGATCGACCAGAGCCTGCAGAAGTCGCCCCGTCGCGGCAAGGCCGAAGCGGAGGCGGAAGCCGAGGCCGACGGCGACGAGGCCATCCAGGAAGAGGCCGCCTGAGGGCGCGCCGACCGGCCGGGATCGTTCCGGCCCCGTCCCATCCCGATCAGGCCCGGCGCGCGAGCGCCGGGCTTTTTCGTCCGTGCCGTCGCCCACTCGATGGAGCGGTGGTCGGGTAACCTTCGATCGCGCAATCGTGCGTTCGACGGAACCGGACATCCTCGGCCCTGTTGGATCGCCGGCGGAACCTTCGCCTTCGCCCTCCCGTTGTTCGGTGCCTTGCGTGGACGCCCGGTCGGACCGGTGCCTCCGCAGGACGCGGCCGAGGCCGCAGCAGCGCTCGGAAGGAAGAGGCAGGCGGCATGGCGGAAATCGCGGGAATTCGTCGGCAGTTCATTCGCACCGCGATGGAAGCGCCGTTCCTCCAGCGGGACGAGGAACGCGGGCTGGCAGTGAGCTGGAAGGACGAGCGCGACGAGCGCGCCCTCCACAAGCTGATCTCGGCGCACATGCGCCTCGTGATCGCGCTGGCCGGTCGCTTCCGGCATTACGGCCTGCCGATGGCCGACCTCGTCCAGGAAGGCCATGTCGGCCTGATGGAGGCCGCCGCCCGGTTCGAGCCGGAGCGCGAGGTGCGGTTCTCGACCTACGCGACATGGTGGATCAGGGCCTCGATCCAGGACTACATCCTGCGCAACTGGTCGATCGTCCGCGGCGGCACCAGCTCGGCGCAGAAGGCGCTGTTCTTCAACCTGCGGCGGCTGCGCGCACGCCTGATGCAATCGACCGAGGAGCGCGTCGGCGACGAGATCCACCGCCGCATCGCCACCGCCATCGGCGTCTCCCGCGAGGACGTGGCGCTGATGGACGCCCGCCTGTCCGGCCCGGACATGTCGCTCAACGCCTCGGTCGGCGAGGAGAGCGAGGCCTCGTCCGAGCGCATGGACTTCCTCGTCGACGGCGCGGCGCTGCCCGACGAGACCGTGACCGCCACGGTGGACGGCGAGCGCCGCCATCTCTGGCTGCAGCAGGCGCTGACCGTCCTGTCCGAGCGCGAGCTGCGCATCCTGCGCGAGCGCCGCCTCGCCGAGGATCAGGCCACGCTGGAAGCCCTCGGGCATCGCCTCGGCATCTCCAAGGAGCGCGTCCGCCAGATCGAGAACCGCGCCCTTGAGAAGCTCCGCCGGGCCCTGGCCGACCGCTTCCCGCAGACGACCGGCGCCGCCTACGCCGGGTAGGACGCCTCTCCGCATCGATGACGAGAAAGGCCCGACCGGATGGTCGGGCCTTTCTCGTTTTCGCGACGTCCCGTCTTCCCTCCCCCGCAGTGGGGGGAGGGAGAGCGTCGCCCCCTACTTCGTCGACGTGCCCGTCGAGCCGGTGGCGTCCACCGGGCCCGGCTTGATGCTCCACAGCTCGGTCGGCAGGGCCGCCGGGGCGTCGGGCTTGTAGAAGGCTGAGTCCTGGATGTGCGAGGTCGTGAACAGGATGGTGCCGTCCGGCGCCTCGGCGAAGGTGTCGGGCCAGCGCAGGCGCGGATCCTGGATAAGCACCGTCGGCTTCCCGCCCTTGGCGGACAGGTCGCGGACCTTCACCGCGTTCTCCTCCGGCGCGCTGACGTACATCCGGCCGTCGTGCCGGCTGATGATCAAGCCGTCGGCGGGGCCGTTCTCGCCCACCGTCTCGACCTTGCCCGACAGGCTTTTGTCGGTGAGCGCGCTCGGCACCACCGAAGACGTCAACCACCCGGTCAGCGCGTCGGTCGGGAGGCTGTAGAGCGTCTTGCCCTTGATCGCCTGCCAGTAGAGCGTCTTGCCGTCGGGCGAGAGCGCGATGCCGTCGGCCGCGAACTCGACGCCGCGCCCGTCGGGCCGGCGCAGGGGCTTGCCGTCGTAGGTCACGGTCACGCTCTTGTCGGGCATGGTGGTCGGGTCGCCGTCGAGCAGGCGACGGGCCTTGCCGCTGTCGAGGTCGACCACGACGAGGGCGCCGCTCGCGCCGGAATCGGTGAGGTAGGCGGTCTTGCCGTCGGGCGAAAAGCGCACGTCGTTCAGGTACGAGCCCTGGGGCGCCACCGTCTCGTCGAAGGCGATGGTGCGGGCGGGCTTGTTGGTGCTCAGGTCGATCTCGACGAGCTTCGGCCCGTCCTTGACCACCGCCGCCATCGCGGGGGCGGCCGGATCGAGCACCCAGACGTTGCCCTTCGGATCGGCGACCACGCTCTGAACGCAGATCCAGTGGTTGCGCGCGTCGACCTCGTCCTTCTTCGCGTTGCGCCACGCATTCCACTCGGCATCGGGGAACGGCGTCAGCTTGCCGTCCTTCAGCTCGGCGACCGAGATCGCGGTATCCTCGGTCCAGCGCGGGAAGTTGACGAAGATGCGCCCGTCCTTTCCGACGGTGACGCCGGTGACCTGATGCTCGAAGCTCGCCACCTTGGTCAGCACCGGCGCGGTGCCGGGCTGGGACGCGACCGTTTCCTGCGCCACGGCGGCGCCGGAGAGCGCGGTTCCGGCAAGGAGGGCGCTGCCGAGCACGAGGCCCGCGCGGATGCCGGTGATCGTCATGGTCATGGAGAACCTTTTTTCGGGGCGGCGGACGCGCCGCATCAACCCAATCAACGCAGCCGGAGCCGGCCAAGCTTCATCGGACCGGCATCGTTCCGGCACGATCAGCGATGGTCGGCGCCCGCTGGCCCGGCGGTGGCGGCGAGGGTGCGGGCCATCCGCTCGATCCGCTCGGCGGCCCGCGACACGCCGTCGGAGACGCGGGCCGACCGATCCGCCTCGACCGTCTGCGACGCGGCCACCTCGGCGCGCAGCCGCTCGGCCTCGGCCTCCGCCACCGCGAGCCGGCGCTTCAGCTCCGACACCTCGTCGGAGATGGTCAGCGCCGCCATCACCTGCAGGCGCATGTCGCCGATCTCGCCGAAGGCCTTGCGCATGTCGGCGACCCGCGCGCCGAGGTCGGCGGCGAGCGCCGCCAGATGCGCCTCCTCGCCCTCGCCGCAGGCCATGCGGTAGCTCTTGCCGTCGATGGTGACGCTGATCTGGGGCATGCGTGCTGCAGGTCGGCCGAGGACGAGGAAATCGGGACTTCGGCGGATTGGGCGCGTGCGCGCCGCCCGGTCAAGGGTCCGGGCGGGCGAGCACGGTCTCGACGGTGCCGATCGCCCGATCCAGCCGGCGGCCGACCGTGTCGGCGGCGGATTCGGCTGGAAATCCATCGCGGCATGGGGGAAACC
>NZ_VRUV01000326.1:0-5225 GCF_008039455.1 Methylobacterium sp. WL116 | reverse complement strand
CGATCGCGCCATCGTCCATATCGGCTTGCTCACGTGCTCATCACCGGCATGTTGGCTCTCGCGGCTCCGACAGCCGAGGCCAGCACCATTACCGACTTCCTCGATCGCATCGGCGGCTGCCGTAAGCCGCTGAGCGAGAGCTTCTCCAACGAGGTCTCACCGTACACAGCCAAGCCCTACGGTAAGCCGCTCGCCGAGTGGACGAACACCGACATCGGCGAGTTCCGGG
Organism: Methylobacterium sp. WL116; assembly: GCF_008039455.1. Lineage (NCBI taxonomy): Bacteria > Pseudomonadati > Pseudomonadota > Alphaproteobacteria > Hyphomicrobiales > Methylobacteriaceae > Methylobacterium > Methylobacterium sp. WL116. The sequence continues at coordinate 4,996 of NZ_VRUV01000326.1, read as the reverse complement.
CCTACTTCGTCGACTGCCAAGCCCGGCGGCGCGATTGGCAGAGCATCGGCGACTACAACCGCAACGACGCGATCCGAGTGATCGACACGACCATGGCCGAGCTCTGGACCAAGGTGCGCGATGCCCGCGGCATGGCCGCCAAGCAACGTACCGACGCTGCCTCCGAGGCCCGGGAACGCGAGCGCATCGCCGCGAATGAGCGGGACGTAACCGCGGCCGCAGCCCGGCAGACCCTGGCCCAGCAGCAGACGGATGCCGATGTCGCCCGGCGCACCGAGGCTGCCCGAACCACCGTCCTGCCGCTGATGCAGGAGATGTTCGCCTTCGCCCAAAACGAGATGTCACGGCTCCCGCCGGCCGAGCAACTCGCCCGCATCGACGCCTACCTCGCTCGGCTGCAAGCGCTGCACGGCGAGGTGGTCGGCACGAAGGTCGAGGCGCCCCTGAACGCCTCGATCAAAACATGGCAGGAGCAGCGGGCAGGCCTGGCGGTGCAACTTGGTCGTGATCCATCCGCGGCACCGGGCCAGGCGGATGGACCCTACACCGATTTCGAATGGCTCGGGCAGCAGGGCCTCGTCGCCTTAACGAACCCGCTGCAGCGCGAGACCTACCGCACCTCGCTGGCGCGCGGGATCGACTTCAACGTCGGCGTCAGCAGCATCGCGGCGAGCGCCGCGGGTTGGCTCGTGCAGCTGTCCGGCCGCCTTGGAAGCCCTGGGACCCCGGGCCAGGGCTTCTTCTGCCGGGTCGACGGCAGCGATACCGCGAGCCTTGCCGTGTTGCGAGGGATCACCCCGCCCTACGGCATCGTCCATGTCGCTGCCGCCGGGGTCGACGAGTACGTCCTCGAGAATACGCCCGTGCACATCCGCATCGTGTTCACCGGCTGCCGGGTCACCCCACCGGATAACGGCGACCCGCGTCGGCCGAACTGATTGACGACCACGTGCCGTGGGGGCGACACGCGTCAGTCTTCCCCACGGCAGCCGGCTTCCCACGCATCGAGACGAGCCGTCACCGTCGGTGCCCAAGGCCGAGCTTTGCTTCCTCCGAGATTTGCTTCCTCATGAGAAGGTCATCGATTTTGCGACGCCAACGAACCGCAAGGGCCATCGACGTGTTCGATTTGATACGCCGGAAAAGCAGTGACCGCTTCGTTCCTGGCTTCGACCCGGTGTTCTACGAAGCGGCCTATCCCGACGTTGGCCCATCGGGCCTGAGCCCAACCGAGCACTACCTGACGATCGGGCGTGCGGAACTCAGGGACCCCAACGCCTTCTTCAGCGCCAAGGGTTACCGCGATGCCCATCCCGACGTGGCGGCCGCCGGCTTCGATCCGCTAACGCACTTTCTGCTGCACGGCCTCGCGCAGAACTACGGCGGATGGCAACGGGCGGCGACCACAGCGATGCCTCATGGGACGACAGAGAAGGTCGTCCCGAGCGTCGCCGCCTACAGGGTGCCGGACGCCCTCACCGTCACGGATGCCGGGCCCAGGACGATCCTCGTGATTGGCTCCTGCCTCGTCCAAAACCTCATCGCCGAGTTTGCCCGGATCAAGCCGGTACAGGGCGACTTCGTTCTCGCCAACTTCGCCAGCCAACTGCCCGACACGCCGCCGCGCGGCCTGACCACTTACGACCTGCAGATCGTCCAGCTGCCACTCCGTACCATCCTGCCCGACAGCCGGTTTGCGCGGCAGCAATATCACCGCCCGGACCACTACGCGGCCTTGCTCGAGGACGCCGAACTTCGCCTCGCGACGATGCTCGATGCGGCGATGGCTTGGAACAAGGCCTCGGGCTTGACGACGTTCGTGATCAACTTCCTGCGCCCGCAGCAGAACCCACTCGGGCGCCTGCTGCCGAGGAACGACCTGCAGAACTTCGGGGTCTTCATCGATCGTCTCAACCAACGGCTCGCCGAACTCGTTGCAGGTTACACGGACAGCCACATCCTCGATGTCGACGAGATCTCCGCGACCGTGGGGCGGATCCATCTCCAGGATGACCACCTCTGGATGATCAATCACAACGCGACGGTCAGCGACTTCGATCATGAATACGATCAGGCACGCCTGCACCCGCCCGCCCCGGTGAGCTGGCAGTCCGACCTCAAGATCCAGGGCTTCTTTGCTGCCTTGCAGGCCGAGGTTGAGGCGATGTACCGGACGATTCGGCAGATCGACGCGGTCAAGCTCGTCATCGTCGATCTCGACGATACCCTGTGGCGCGGGGTCATCGCGGAGGACGGCGACATATCGCCTACCGTCTACGAGGGCTGGCCGCTCGGAATGATCGAGGCGCTCGCCTTCGTGAAGAACCGCGGCATCGTGCTGGCCATCGCGAGCAAGAACGACGAGGCGCGGATTCGGGCGATTTGGGACCCGCTGATGGGCGGACGGCTACAGCTCACCGATTTCGGCGTGATCAGGATCAACTGGAAGCCGAAGGTCGACAACGTTGCCGAGATCCTGCGGGAGGTGAACGTCCTGCCCGGCAACACGGTGTTCATCGACGACAACCCGGTCGAACGGGAGGCCGTGAAGGCTGCCTTTCCCGGGATCCGGACATTGGGCGCCGATCTCTACGGCATCCGCAGGACGCTGCTCTGGGCCCCGGAGATGCAGGCGCCGTTCATCACCGACGAGTCGGGCCGCCGCACCGAGATGGTCCAGGCTCAGGTGGTGCGCGAGCAGACCCGAGCGACGCTCACGCGTGAGGAATTCCTAGCCACGCTCGAGATCCGGATCACACCGTCGGTGATCACCGATCCCGCCGATAGCCGCTTCCGCCGCGCCCTCGAACTGATCAACAAGACCAACCAGTTCAACACCACCGGGCAGCGCTGGACTCTGGAGGCGATGCAGGCGGCGTTGCGCGCTGGCGTCCGGCTCCATGCCTTCGAGGTCGTGGATAAATTCACCGATTACGGACTGGTCGGTGTCATCGTGCTCGATGACAGCACGCTGGTGCAATGCGTCATGAGCTGTCGCGTCGTCGGCCTCGACGTCGAGACGGCCATGCTTGCGCAGGTCGAGGAGATCGCGCGGCAGGCGCGGCGACCGCACCTATCGGCGGCCTTCGTCACGACCGAGCGCAACACCCTCTGCCTCGATCTATATCGGAACCACGGCTACCGCCTGAACGGCGACCATTGGATCAAGGACCTCGCCTAAAGTGCGAGCGCCCGACCGCGCCCGGCACCCACTCGCCGACATCATTCACTCTGAATGTGCGCGCTGACCGGTTCCGTCGCCAATTGATACGCGCATCGCTGTGTGCTGTCGGGGTTCCAATGGAAAAATTGGACCCAGATGGCCGAAGCGTAGACCGTCTAGTGGTCAATTCTGACAGATGGAACCCATGTCCTGGGTCCGCTCCCGACCCTTAGCGGGCCATCGGAAGGTCCGCTTCGCGGCAGCTTGGTGGAGGATGACCACGTCTGGGTTGGGTGGAGGCTGTGTGAAAAGAGGACGCCAAGCTGGGGCTGTCCGGCCGCTTGGGAGAGCGGCGGGCAGGCTTTTTGCCCCCCTCCCGATCGTTGTAAGATCGCAAGGAAGCTCAAAGAAATCTGCGACGTCGATCGTTCGATCCCTGGATCTGAAATCTTCGACAGACAATCAGCGATTTAGAGCAACATATATTTGATTTGATAATTTTTGTGTTAGACTTAGCCTCTAGCGGAGACCCGGGATGACACGCTTTGTCCAAGCTGCAGATTGTCACCAGGTTGCCCTGCTTCCTGATTGCCTGGACGATTACGTCACGCAAGATAATCCAGCCCGCGTCGTCGATGCGTTTGTCGACGAATTGGATCTCGCAGCACTCGGCTTTGCCGGCGTGACGCCCGCCGCCACCGGTCGACCCGGCTATCATCCCGCGACGCTATTGAAGCTCTACCTGTACGGCTACTTGAACCAGATCCCGTCCAGCCGGCGCTTGGAGCGGGAGGCTGGCCGCAATGTCGAACTGATGTGGCTGATCGGCCGCCTCGCACCCGACTTCAAGACGATCGCCGACTTCCGACGCGAGAACGGGGATGCGCTTCGCGCGACCTGTCGGCACTTCGTGATGCTCTGCCGGCAGGTCGGTCTCCTGGCCGGAGGCGTCGTGGCCGTCGACGGCAGCCGGTTCAAGGCCGTGAATACGCGCGACCGGAACTTCACCCCGGCCGCGGTCCGCAGGCGCATTGAGCAGGTCGAGACGAGTATCGTGCGCTACCTCGCGGCCCTCGATACCGCCGACCGTCAGGAGGCCGAGGTGACAGAGCTTCGAACCCCACGCCTGGAGGAGCGGCTCTCTGCACTCCGGGATCGGCTGCGCGCGTTGCAGGCGATGGAGACGCTCGTCGAGGCCGCGCCGGACCGACAGATCTCGCTGACCGACCCCGATGCACGGGCCATGGCGACGAACGGTAAGGGCACCGGGCTCGTCGGCTACAACGTTCAGGCCGCGGTGGACACGAAGCATCACCTCGTCGTCGCCCATGAAGTGACCAACGTCGGCCACGACCGAACCCAGCTCGCCAATATCGCGGGGCAAGCTCAGGCCGCCGCGGGCGAGGAAGCCATCCAGGTTCTGGCGGATCGGGGCTACTTCTCCGGTGAGGAGATCTTGGCCTGCGACCGGGCGGGGATCGCGGTCACCCTGCCAAAGCCGATGACGTCCGGCGCGAAGGCCGAGGGCCGATTCGGCAAGCAGGACTTTGTCTACCAGGCGAGCGACGACACCTATCGCTGCCCGGGGGACCAGACGCTGACCTATCGCTTCGAGAGCATCGAGAACGGGATGACCCTACGGCGGTACTGGACGTCGGCCTGTTCGAATTGCCCGATCAAGACCTCCTGCACGCCCGCCGAGCAGCGTCGCATCACGCGTTGGGAACACGAGCACGTGCTGGAAGCCGTCCAGCGCCGGCTCGACGAGAACCCGAACGCGATGCGTGACCGCCGCCAGACGGTCGAGCACGTCTTCGGCACCCTGAAAGCCTG
>NZ_VRUV01000325.1:0-5227 GCF_008039455.1 Methylobacterium sp. WL116 | reverse complement strand
GCCGATCAGGCCGGAGCCCGACAGGCGCGGGTCGAGAAGGCCGAGCACCCGGCGGCGGGTGAGGGAGAGCGCGAACTCGGCCAGCGCGTCGAGCTTGCCCGCCGCGAAGCAGCCGCCGACCACGGCGCCGATCGAGCAGCCGGCGACGACCGCCGGATGGATGCCGGCCTCGTCAAGGGCGCGGATCACGCCGATATGCGCCCAGCCCCGGGCCGCACCGCCGCCGAGCGCCAGCCCGATCCGCGGTTCCCAGGGCGCCGCGTCACGGGTCGGCTCGACGGTTCCGGGGGCGATCGCGGCGGGTGCGGCGTGCCGCAGCAGGGCGTGCGCGCCGCTCATGCGCCGGCGGGATGCAGAACCGCGCGGCCGTCGGGATCGAGGGTGACGCCGCGGTAGAAGCACGCCCGGCGCCCGGTGTGGCAGCAGCCGCCGTCGCCGCCGACCGCGACGGTGATCAGCAGCGCGTCCTGGTCGCAATCGGTGCGCATCTCGACGACGCGCTGGATCTGCCCCGAGGTCGCGCCCTTGTGCCAGAGCTCGCGGCGCGAGCGCGACCAGTACCAGGCCTCGCCGGTCTCCAGCGTGCGCTGCAGGGATTCGGCGTTCATGTGCGCCAGCATCAGCACGCGGCCGTCCTGCGCGTCGACGGCGATGCAGGCCACGAGCCCGTCGCGGTCGAAGCGCGGGGTGAAGGCCGTGCCTTCCTCGACCTCGGCACGGCTACCGGGCGGATCGAACGGGACCATGGACGACCATCTCCGCGCGGAGCGCCTGAACCTTACGCCTTCCCGCCGCGGACCAGCGTCAGGAACCGCACCTGCTCGCTGGCATCCTCGCGGAAGGCGCCGCGGAACTGGGTGGTGATGGTCGAGACGCCGGCCTTCTGCACGCCGCGCATCGCCATGCAGAGATGCTCGGCCTCGACCAGGACGGCGACGCCGCGGGGCTTGAGGATGCTCTCGATCACGTCGGCGATCTGCGCTGTCATCGTCTCCTGCGTCTGCAGGCGGCGGGCGAAGGTGTCGACGACGCGGGCGAGCTTCGACAGGCCGACGACGCCCTTGGTCGGATAGTAGGCGATGTGCGCCAGCCCCATGAACGGCACCATGTGGTGCTCGCAATGGGAGTAGAACGGGATGTCGCGCACCAGCACGATGCCGGAATAGCCCTCGACCTCCTCGAACACCCGCTCGAGCAGGGCGTCGGCGTCGACGTCGTAGCCGCCGAAGAGCTGGCCGTAGGCCTTGACCACGCGGGCCGGGGTGTCGAGCAGCCCCTCGCGGTTCGGGTCGTCGCCGGCCCAGCGCAGGAGCGTGCGCACGGCGGCCTCGGCCTCCTCGCGGCTCGGGCGCGCCAGCGCGATGCCCTCTGGCACGCGCGTCGCGGATGCGGGCTTTCTGGCAATGTCCTTCGTCGCGTCCTCCGCAACCTCCAGCGCGGCCGTCTCGGCACGGCGCTCGGCGAGGCTCGCCACCACGCGATCGTTGTCGTTGCGCATGACGCTCAAGCTCGGCTCGGCCTCGGGAACGGGCCGGCTGGCGCCGTAGGACAGGGATTTGAGCGCGGCATCCATGGCATCTCCAGCCCGCGCCACACGGGCCTTCATCGTGGTACTGTCCGGCTTGGCATACATGCGGTCGAACCGTCTCGGAGCCCGGAAGGCTCCGGGCCGGCGCCCCGGTTGTTACGGTGTCCGTGGCCGTGGGCGCGACCCTGGTCGACGAGCCGCCTCCTCGCGAAACGGCGTCACGCGGCCTATATCGTCGTTCTTGCACGATCGCGCAATGCACGGCGCGCGGGGCAGGCCCGGACCGTCCGGGGACGAAGCGCGGCGATCGCACGGATCGACCGCGCGACGATCGAAACCGAGGACAAGGATCGGCAGGCGCCCATGCTCGACGACATCTACAACCGGCGCATCCTCGAACTCGCCGCCGACATCCCGCGGCTCGGCCGGCTTCCCGCGCCGGACGCCAGCGCGACGGTGCATTCAAGGCTCTGCGGCTCGACGGTGACCGTCGATCTCGTGCTCGGCCCCGACGGGACGGTGGCCGATTTCGCCCACGACGTGAAGGCCTGCGCGCTCGGCCAGGCCTCGTCCTCGCTGATGGGGCGGCACGTGGTCGGCTCCAGCCCCGGCGAGCTCCGGGCGGTGCGCGAGACCATGCGCGCGATGCTGAAGGCGAACGGCCCGGCTCCGGAAGGCCGTTGGGCCGACCTCTCCGTGCTGGAGCCGGTGCGCGAGTTCAAGGCGCGCCACGCCTCGACTCTGCTGACCTTCGACGCGGTGGTGGACGCCCTCGACCGGATCGAGGCCGGCAAGCAAGCCGCCGCCTGACGCGATGCTGCGGCGGGCCGCCCATGTCGCGATCCGCGGCTACCAGCTCACACTGTCGGGCCTCGTCGGCCGTCAGTGCCGGCACTGGCCGAGCTGCTCGGACTACGCCGACGCGGCGATCGCCCGGCACGGGCTCTGGCCCGGCGCCTGGATGGGGTTTTCGCGGATCTGCCGCTGCGGCCCCTTCGGCACCCACGGCATCGACCTCGTGCCCGACGCGTTGCCGCCGCGGGCGCGCTGGTTCCTGCCCTGGCGCTACGCGCGCTGGCGCGGGGTGAACGCGCCGGAAAACCCGTTTTCCTGCGATGCGGTCGAGGCCTCGGACGGACTGGCCCGGGTGGCGGCACCAGACCGCGGCTGAAGCGCCGCGGGCCGCGCCCGGCGAACCTGCGGCGATGCCGGCCTTGCCAGCTGGTCACGAACCGCCGCACACTCCGAGCCCAGAACGACGCCAGCGTCGCCCCCCGGCCGCAAGGCCCGACAATCGAGACGGAAACCCCATCGGCATGAGTCAGGGCTCGTCCGCCACCTCCCTCGACGACGGCATCGTCGCCACCGCCGAAAGCTGCCTCGCTTCCGTGGGCCAAGCGCGGGAGGCGATCCACGGGGTGATCTTCGGGCAGGAGAAGGTCGTCGACCTCGCCCTTGTCACGATCCTGGCCGGCGGCCACGGCCTCCTCGTCGGGCTGCCGGGCCTGGCCAAGACCAAGCTCGTCGAGACGCTGGGCACGGTGCTCGGCCTCGACGCCCGCCGGGTGCAGTTCACGCCCGACCTGATGCCGTCCGACATCCTCGGCACCGAGATCCTGGACGAGGATGCCGACCGGCGCCGGTCGTTCCGCTTCGTCAAGGGCCCGGTCTTCACCCAGCTCCTGATGGCCGACGAGATCAACCGGGCGAGCCCGCGCACGCAGTCGGCGCTGCTGCAGGCGATGCAGGAGAACTTCGTCTCGGTGGCCGGCGAGCGCCACGACCTGCCGCGGCCGTTCCACGTGCTGGCCACCCAGAACCCGATCGAGCAGGAGGGCACCTATCCGCTGCCCGAGGCGCAGCTCGACCGGTTCCTTCTGGAGATCGACGTCGGCTATCCCGACCGCGCCGCCGAGCGCCGCATCCTGATCGAGACGACTGGCATCGCCGACCAGGGCGCCAAGGCGGTGATGTCGACCGACGCGCTGCTGACCGCGCAGCGCCTCGTGCGCCGCCTGCCGGTGGGCGAGGCGGTGGTCGACGCGATCCTCGACCTCGTCCGCTCGGCCCGCCCCGACAGCGGCGATCCGCTGGTGAAGGGCAAGCTGATGTGGGGGCCGGGCCCCCGCGCCAGCCAGGCCCTGACCCTGGCGGCGCGTGCCCGCGCGCTGATCGAGGGCCGCGTCGCCCCCTCGATCGCCGACGTGAAGGCTTTGGCCGAGCCGGTCCTGAAGCACCGCATGGCGCTGAGCTACGCCGCGCGCGCCGACGGCGATACCGTCGAGGGGCTGATCGCCAAGCTCGCCGAGAAGCTCTAGCGCGTGGCGGCCGCCCGCGCCCTCGAAGCGATCCCGCGCGTCCCGGGCCGGCGGGAGAACGAGGGCGCGGTGGCGCTCTCCGACCGCATGCCGCGGCTCGTGCTGGAAGCCCGCCGCGTCTCGTCGATGCTGGCGCACGGGCTGCACGGCCGTCGCCGCGCCGGGCCCGGCGAGAGCTTCTGGCAGTTCCGGCCCTTCGTGAACGGCGAGGCGGCGGCGCGGATCGACTGGCGCCGCTCGGCCCGCGACGACCGGCTCTACGTGCGCGAGCGCGAGTGGGAGGCCGCCCACAACATCTGGATCTGGATCGACCGCTCCGCCTCGATGGGCTTCGCGTCCGATCTCGCGCAGGCCGCGAAGGTCGAGCGCGCACTCGTCCTCGGGCTGGCGCTCGCCGACGCCTTCGTCGACGGCGGCGAGCGGGTCGGGCTGCTGGGCCTCACCCGCGCGACCGCATCGCGGAAGATCGTGGAGGCGATGGCGCAGGCGCTCGTCGCGGACGTGCCCGGCCTGACCCAGGACCTTCCGCCCCACGCGGCCCCCGCCCGCTTCGACGAGGTGATCCTGATCAGCGACTTCCTCACCCCCCTCGACCGCGTCGCCGCGGCCGTCCAGGAAATCGCCGGCCGCGGCAGCCGCGGCCACCTCGTCGTCGTCGCCGACCCGATCGAGGAGACGTTTCCGTTCGCGGGACAGGCGGTGCTGCACGACCTCGAATCCGGGTTCTCGCTCGACGTCGGCGACGCCGCCGCCTGGGGCGACGCCTATCGCGGGCGCATCCGGGCGCACAGGGCCGGCCTGTCCGAGATCGCCCGCGGCATCGGCTGGACGCTGACCCTGCACCGCACCGACCGCCCCGCGAGCGAGGCGGCGCTTCGCCTCGCGACCCTGGTCGCCGCCGCCCGCGGCACGGGCTAGGAGGGCGTCGTGCTCGGATTGACCTTCGCCGCCCCCTTCGCGCTCGCCGCGCTGATCGGCCTGCCCGCCCTGTGGCTGCTGCTGCGGGTGACGCCGCCGCGCCCCCGCCGGATCGATTTCCCGCCGCTCAAGCTCGTCGCCGACTTGGCTGCGCAGCGCCAGACGCCGGCGCGGACGCCGCCCTGGCTGCTGATCCTGCGCGTGCTCGCCGCCGCCGCCCTGATCCTCGCCGTCTCCGGCCCGGTCTGGAACCCGAGCGGCGTCGGCGCCGGCGGCGGACGCAAGGCGCTGCTGGTGATGGTCGACAACGGCGTCTCCGCCGCCCACGACTGGCGCGACCGGATGCGGGTCGCGACCGATGCCGTCGAGGGCGCCGCCCGTGACGGCCGCCCCGTCGCCGTGGTCGGGCTGGCGGACGCAGCCGCCGCGATCGAGGCGCGGACGCCCGCGGCCAGCCTGGAAC
>NZ_VRUV01000324.1:0-5249 GCF_008039455.1 Methylobacterium sp. WL116 | reverse complement strand
CTCGACGACGCCGGCGCCGGCCGACGCGACGCCGGTCGAGGTCGCCTCGGCCAGCCTGATGCTGCCGGGCCTGACCATCCGCACCGACCGGACGGAGCCGCCGGTGGCGCAATCGGTCCCCGAGGACGCCCGCCATCGCTACGCCGACCTGATCGGGCCGGACGCCATGGACAAGGAGCAGCGCTGCCTCGCCGAGGCCGTGTACTTCGAATCGCGCAGCGAGCCCGAGGCCGGCCAGGCCGCCGTCGCCCAGGTGGTGCTGAACCGCGTGAAGAGCGGGCTCTACCCGTCGAACGTCTGCGGCGTCGTTTACCAGAATCGACACCGCTACATGGGCTGCCAGTTCTCCTTCGCCTGCGAGGGCAAGGCCCTACGCATCACCGATTCGGGCTCGTGGGCCACCGCCACCCGCATCGCGCAGTCGGTGATCGAGGGGCGCACCTACCTCGCCGAGGTCGGCGACGCGACGCACTACCATGCCGACTACGTCAAGCCGGGCTGGTCGCGGCGCCTGCGCAAGATGGACGTCATCGGCCGGCACATCTTCTACGAGCTCAAGCCCGGGCAGACGTAGGATTCGAGGACAACCAAAATTCTGCAATTCAATTCATCGAGGATTTACTTACGTAGACGGTAACCCCGTACTCCGGATCGAGGGTTAATTTTACCCTACTTTCGGATAGTGCTTGCTTGTACAGCAACCCGACGGCCTCTTGAGCGTCGAGATGTGCGCGCCCTTCGCGTCATCCCTTTCGTTCCGCGTATCAGAGGAAGCCGTCATGACCGCGCCGGTCGCCCGAAACACCCTGCTCTTCGCCGCCCTCGCCGGTGCCGTCCTCGTCGCATCGCCCGCTTCGGCCGGCGGCTGCTACGGCTCCGAATGCTACCGCCACGTCTCGACCCCGCCGGTGTTCGACACCGTGCAGGAAAACGTGCTGGTGCGGCCGCCCCGCACGATCTACCGCACCACGCCGCCGGTCTACGACACCGTGTCGGAGCGGGTGATGGTCTCGCCCGGCGGCCGGACCTGGCAGACCCGGCGCGGGCCCTACGGCGAGCTGATCGGCTGCTGGGTCACCACCCCGCCGCAGTTCACGGTGCAGCACCGCCGCGTGCTGGTGCAGCCGGCGCAGTCGATCCCCGAGACGATCCCGCCGGAATACGCCAGCGTCAGCCGCCGCGTCCTCGTCGCGCCGGCCCGCTCGGGCTGGGTGCCGGTCGGCGGCGGCTATGGCGGCGGATACGGTGGCGGCTACCAGGGCGTCGGCTACGGCGGGCCGCGGTTCGGCTCGATCCCGGACGCGCTCGGCATCGCCGGCGCGAGCTCGGCCGATATCGGCGTCGGCCTCGGCTTCTCCTCGGGCAGCCTCTACGACGGCTACTGAGAGCCCCGTCCACATCGCCCCGCCGGAGCCCGATCCTCCGGCGGGTTGATTTCGCGCCGCTCCCGCCACAGGTCCCCCGAACGCATCGGGAGGCGAGCATGGCGCGGTTCAAGGCTTGGGTGATCGAGAAGGGCGAGGCCGGCCAGAGCCTGTCCTTCACCGATTTCGACGAGGCCGACCTGATGGACGGCGACGTCACCATCCGCGTCACCCATTCGTGCCTGAACTACAAGGACGGGCTGGCGATGACCGGCGCGTCGCCGGTGGTGCGCCGTTTCCCGATGATCCCGGGCATCGACTTCTCGGGCGTCGTCGAGGCCTCCGACCACCCCGACTACAAGCCCGGCGACGCGGTGGTTCTCACCGGCTGGGGCGTCGGCGAGACGCATCTGGGCGCCTATGCCCAGAAGGCGCGGGTGAAGGGCGATTGGCTGGTGCCGCTGCCCGCCGGCCTGTCGCCGGAGCAGGCGATGGCGATCGGCACCGCCGGCTACACCGCGATGCTCTGCCTGATGGCGCTCGACGCCCACGGCCTGACCGCGAAGGACGGTCCCGCCCTGGTCACCGGCGCCTCGGGCGGCGTCGGCTCGGTCGCGGTCGCGCTGCTGGCGCGAGCCGGGTGGCACGTGATGGCCTCGACCGGGCGCGCCGGGGAAGCGGAGTACCTCAAGTCCCTCGGCGCCGCCGAGATCGTCGACCGCGACGAGCTCGGCAAGCCCGGCAAGCCGCTCGGCAAGGAGCGCTGGGCCGTGGCCGTCGACGCCGTCGGCTCGACAACGCTCGCCAACGTGCTCGCCCAGACCAAGGCCGACGGAGCGGTCGCCGCCTGCGGCCTGGCGCAGGGCATGGACCTGCCGACCTCGGTCGCCCCCTTCATCCTGCGCGGCGTGTCGCTGCTGGGCATCAACAGCGTGACCACGCCGCAGGCGAAGCGGCGCGCCGCCTGGGCGCGGCTGGCCGACGAGCTCGACCTGCAGAAGCTTGCGGCGATGACGAACCGCGTCGGCCTCGCCGAGGTCGGCGGGCTCGGAGCCGACATCCTCTCGGGCAAGATCCGCGGCCGGACGGTGGTCGAGATCGGCTGACGCGCGACGCCGAACGCCGACCACCCCGGCGATGAGTCGGCTTCGGAACGGAACCGCGGCGCAAGCCGGGGCATTCTCGACCCATGAGCAGTGCATTCGTTCGCGAGAAGGAGGGCGGGGAAGCCTTCGAGGACCTCCCCGACCGCCCGATCTCCCCCCACACCAACTTCGTCACCCCGGCGGGGCTTGCGGAGATCGAGCAGGAGGTCGCGCGCCTCCAGGCCGAGCAGGCCCAGCTGACGCCCGACGACAAGGCCGACACCGCCCGCGTCACGCGCGACCTGCGCTACTGGACCACGCGGCTCGGCACGGCCCAGCTCGTCGAGACGGTCGAGGGCGACACCGTGCATTTCGGCTCGACGGTGACCGTGCTGCGCGAGGACGACACCCGCCAGACCTTCCACATCGTCGGCGAGGACGAGGCCGATCCGGCCAAGGGCTCGATCGCCTACGTCGCCCCGCTCGCCAAGGCGATCACCGGCAAGAGCGTCGGCGACGTCGTCGAGGTGAACGGGCAAGAGGTCGAGATCACCGAGATCAAGGCCGGCTGATCGTCGGTTCGTCCCGCCCGGCTAACCCGTTCCGTCGTTCGCCGTACGGCCCTCGATGACCGGGCGCAGCGCGACGACCGCATCGCCGACGAAATCCATGAAGGCCCGGACCCGCACCGAATGGCGCAGGTCCGGGTGCGTCAGCATCCACAGGCCGTCGGCGAAGTGGGGATCGGGTGGCCGCAGGCGGCGCAAACCCGGCCGCCGATCGGCGCTGAGGCAGGGCAGCAGGCCGATGCCGATGCCGGCCTCCACAGCCTCGCACAGGCCGGCGACCGTGTTCAGCTGCATCACGATGCGGTCCGGGTCGCCGTGCTCGGCGACGAAGCGCAGGAACCTGCCGTCGCCGACCTGCTCCGACGGCGCCACCCAATCCGCACGCCGCGGGTCGCGATCCGTATCGTCGGCGCGGCCGTAGAGGGCCCAACCGACGGTCGAGAGGCGGCGCCCGAACAGGTTCTGCGGCGGGTCGTTGCTGGCGCGGACCGCCACGTCGGCATCGCGGCGCGAGAGGTTCAGCGCGTCGTCGGATACCACCACGTCGAGGCGGATCCCCGGGCACCGGGTGCGGAAATCGGCGAGGATCGGCATCAGCAGGTCGGTGACCAAGCCCGACGGCGCGGTGATGCGGAGAAGGCCGGTCGGTTCCGAGGCGCGCCCGGCGACGTCGCGGGCGAAACGCGCGGCGGTCTCCTCCATCGCGCCGGCCGCCTCGACCATCGCCATCCCGGCCTGCGTCGCCGCGTAGCCCGCACGCAAGCGCTCGAACAGGCGTGCGCCGACGGACGCCTCGATCGCCGCGAGGCGCCGAAACGCGGTCGAGTGGTTGATGCCGAGGCGTGCGGCTGCCGCGGTCAATCCGCCATGGTTGGCGATGGCCTTCACCAGCCGAAAGTCGTCCCAGGGCGGCGCCATCCATCGACCTTGCATTCACGCAAGATCGTTCTTGCAGATCGGGGCATTTGCGCAAAGCCCGGCGGGTACGATCTTCGGGCGAGCGCGAGGCGGCCGCCGATCCCGGCATCGCCGCCCGGCCATGCGAACGGAAGCTGACGATGACGAAGATCCTGGTGCTGTACTATTCGTCCTGGGGCCACGTGGAGCAGCTCGCCCACGCCGCCGCCGAGGGCGCGCGCGAGACCGGCGCCGAGGTGCACGTGAAGCGCGTGCCCGAGCTGGTGCCGGAGGAGGTCGCCAAGCAATCGCATTACAAGCTCGACCAGCCGGCCCCGATCGCGAAACCCGAGGAGCTGGCCGACTACGACGCGATCATCTTCGGCACGCCGACCCGCTACGGCAACATGGCCGCGCAGATGAAGCAGTTCATCGACCAGACCGGCGGCCTCTGGGCGACGGGCGCCCTCGTCGGCAAGGTCGGCTCGGTGTTCACCTCCACCGGCTCGCAGCATGGCGGGCAGGAGACCACGATCACCAGCTTCCACACCGTGCTGCTGCACCACGGCATGGTGATCGTCGGGCTTCCCTACTCGTTCAAGGGGATGAGCGACGTGCAGACGGTGTCGGGCGGCACGCCCTACGGCGCCAGCACCATCGCCGGCGGCGACGGCTCGCGCCAGCCGATCGCGATCGAGCTCGAGGGGGCGAAGTTCCAGGGCCGGCACGTGGCCGGGATCGCCGCCAAGCTGGCGGGCTGACGCCGTCGAGGGCCGGGGCGGTTCGCTGCCTCGGCCCGCCGCTGCCGGAAAAGCGCAAGAAAAAAGGCTCGGATTGCTCCGAGCCTGGAAGGAAAAAGGCCATTGGGGGCTGAACTGGCCTTCGTGATAGGGAAACAGCCCTCGCGACTCCCGGTTCCACGCCGGACGAAAGATTTTTTCAGCGCGGGGCGGCGGCCCGTCCGAGCCGGTCCAGGATCGCCTCGCCGAGGCCGTCGGCGGGGATTCGGCATACCGCGATCGTCGCGGCTCCCGACGCGTCGAGGTCGCGCAAGGCGGCGAACAGGCGGGACGCCGCCTCCGTGAGGTCGCCGCGCGGAGAGAGGTTCGAGACCGCGCGCGCGCGTTCGATCCCCACCGGGCGCGACGCACCGAACAGCAGCACCGCCTCGTCGGGCTCGACCACCTCGGCATCGAGCCGCAACGCGGCCCGCGGGCGCATCCCTCAGGCGGGCGAGCACGAGGTGGACGATGTTCTCGGCCATGTCGTGGGCGCCGTAGGTGATGTAGATCTTCGAGCCGACGATGCGGTAGCTGCCGTCGCCGGCCGGCTCC
>NZ_VRUV01000323.1:0-5252 GCF_008039455.1 Methylobacterium sp. WL116 | reverse complement strand
GGCCGGGCACCGAGGAACGGCAGGGTCGCGGCGCAGGCGGCGGCCGCGACGAGGGGCGCCCAGAGCGAGGGCATGCCGTCGGTGGCGGTGAAGAACGCGAGGATGCCGGCGCCGAAGGCGACCGCGAGCCAGGGAAACAGCCGCCGCTGCTCGGCCTCGATCGCGAGCCCGCCGACGACCCAGCCGCGCACGGCCGGCCCGAGCACGGCGGGCGACAGGGAGCGGCCTGATGCCGACGTGGCGACGGCCCGTCCCGTCGATCGTGCGATGTCCCGCGCCATGATCGGCACACCGGTCGGCGCGAAACGGCTGCGCCGACCCGATTCTTAACGCATCCGCGAGGGCGTGCTAGAGCCGTCCGGGCCGGGTCCGGGCGCAGGTCCCCAGCTTCCGTGCGTCGTCGGGGACGACGAACCGCCTTTCCCTCCGTCGCAGAGCGATCTAGACGCGCGCAACCGGATCGGCCGATCCGTGCCGCGGCCGCGTTCAGGGTGCTCCTTCAGCCCCGTCACCAGAAGATCCATCGTCCGATGTCGTCACCCGTCGTCACGCGCTTCGCGCCCTCGCCCACGGGCTACCTCCATATCGGCGGTGCCCGCACGGCGCTGTTCAACTGGCTCTACGCCCGCCGGATGGGCGGCCGGATGCTGCTGCGCATCGAGGACACCGACCGCGAGCGCTCGACGCAAGGGGCGATCGACGCGATCCTCGACGGGATGAGCTGGCTCGGGCTCGATTGGGACGGCGACGTGGTGTTCCAGTACGCCCGCGCCGAGCGCCATCGCGAGGTCGCCGAGAGCCTGCTCGCCTCGGGCAACGCCTATCGCTGCTACGCCACGCCGGAGGAGCTGACGCAGATGCGCGAGCAGGCCCGGGCGGCGGGCAAGCCGCTGCGCTACGACGGGCGCTGGCGCGACCGCGACCCGTCCGAGGCACCGGCCGGGGTGAAGCCGGTGATCCGGCTGCGCGCCCCGAGCGAGGGCGAAACGATCGTCGACGACGCGGTGCAGGACCGCGTCACCTGGGCCAACCGCGATCTCGACGACCTCGTGCTGCTGCGCTCGGACGGCAACCCGACCTACATGCTCGCCGTCGTCGTCGACGACCACGACATGGGCGTCACCCAGGTGATCCGCGGCGACGACCACCTCACCAACGCCGCGCGCCAGAGCCAGATCTTCTCGGCGCTCGGATGGGAGGTGCCGAAGATGGCGCACATCCCGCTGATCCACGGGGCGGACGGGGCCAAGCTGTCCAAGCGCCACGGCGCGCTCGGCGTCGACGCCTACCGCGACCTCGGCTACCTGCCGGCCGCGCTCCGCAACTACCTCGTCCGCCTCGGCTGGAGCCACGGCGACCAGGAGGTGTTCTCGACCGAGGAGATGGTGGCGGCCTTCGACCTGAAGGCGATCGGCCGCTCGCCGGCGCGGTTCGACTTCGCCAAGCTCGAGAACCTCAACGGCCTCTACATCCGCGGCGCGGCGGACGCCGACCTCGTCGACGCGATCGAGCGCATCCTGCCGAACGTCGGCCCGGAGCGCGGCCTC
This sequence comes from Methylobacterium sp. WL116, assembly GCF_008039455.1. Lineage (NCBI taxonomy): Bacteria > Pseudomonadati > Pseudomonadota > Alphaproteobacteria > Hyphomicrobiales > Methylobacteriaceae > Methylobacterium > Methylobacterium sp. WL116. Next base: position 3,705 of record NZ_VRUV01000323.1, on the reverse strand, counting down.
TCGGCACCGCTCGCGCCGGCCCTTCGCGAAAAGCTCATCGCGGCGATGCCGGGGCTGAAGGAGCGGGCCAAGACCCTGATCGAGCTGCTCGACAGCGCCTACTATCTCACCGCCGCGCGGCCGCTGGTGCCGGACGAGAAGGCTTCCGCCCTCCTCACCGACGAGGCGCGCGGGCGGCTCGCCGCGATCCTGCCGGCGCTGGAAGCCCTGCCCGACTGGAACGCCGCCGCGACGGAAGCGGCCGTGCGGCACTTCGCGGAGACCGCCGGCCTGAAGCTCGGGCAGGTCGCCCAGCCGCTGCGCGCGGCGCTGACCGGGCGCACGACCTCGCCGCCGCTGTTCGACGTGATGGCGGTGCTGGGACGCGCGGAGAGCCTCGCCCGTCTCGGCGACGGCATCACGAAGGGTTGAGACCGCCGCCGCAGCGCACGCGCGGCCCGGTTTTCGCTTGGCGTCTCGACGTGGTTGTCATCCGCCCCGTTGCTGGCGCTCGGCCGATCCGCTAACCCGATGGGCTTGTGAGCACCTGCAGCAAAATGCCGGTGACTTCGGGTCCCGGGCGGCGCGGAGCGCAGCCTGGGCCGGCTTCGATTCGTTGCCAGGAAAGGGTCCACGTTCCATGAGCGCAGCCAGCACCATCACCGTGGACGGCAAGCAGATCTCTCTGCCCGTCAAGAGCGGCACGATCGGCCCCGACGTTGTCGACATCGGCAAGCTCTACGCCCAGACCGGCGCCTTCACCTTCGATCCGGGCTTCACCTCGACCGCCTCGTGCGAATCGAGGATCACCTACATCGACGGCGACGAGGGCGTTCTGCTCTATCGCGGCTACCCGATCGAGCAGCTCGCCGAGCAGGGCGACTTCCTCGAGACCTGCTACCTGATGCTGTTCGGCGAGCTGCCGACGCCGGGCCAGAAGGCCGACTTCGACTACCGCGTCACGCGCCACACCATGGTGCACGACCAGATGAACCGGTTCTTCACCGGCTTCCGCCGCGACGCCCACCCGATGGCGGTGATGGTGGCCTCCGTCGGCGCGCTCTCGGCCTTCTACCACGACTCGACCGACATCACGGACGAGAGCCAGCGCATGATCGCGTCGATGCGCATGATCGCCAAGATGCCGACGCTGGCGGCGATGGCCTACAAGTACTCGATCGGCCAGCCGTTCGTGTACCCGAAGAACGACCTCGACTACACCTCGAACTTCCTGCGGATGTGCTATGCCGTCCCGTGCGAGGAGTATCAGATCAACCCGATCTTCGCCAAGGCGCTGGACAAGATCTTCATCCTGCACGCCGACCACGAGCAGAACGCCTCGACCTCGACGGTGCGGCTCGCCGGCTCCTCCGGCGCGAACCCGTTCGCCTGCATCGCGGCCGGCGTCGCCTGCCTGTGGGGCCCGGCGCATGGCGGCGCCAACGAGGCGGCGCTGAAGATGCTGATGGAGATCGGCACGCCGGACCGCGTCGACCAGTACGTCGCCAAGGCCAAGGACAAGAACGATCCCTTCCGCCTGATGGGCTTCGGCCACCGGGTCTACAAGAACTACGATCCGCGCGCGCGGATCATGCAGAAGACCACCCACGAGGTGCTGAAGGAGCTCGGCAAGCACGACGACCCGCTGCTCGAGGTCGCGATGAAGCTCGAGGAGATCGCGCTCAAGGACGAGTACTTCATCGAGAAAAAGCTCTACCCGAACATCGATTTCTACTCGGGCATCACCCTCAAGGCGATGGGCTTCCCGACCGACATGTTCACGGTGCTGTTCGCGGTGGCACGCACCGTCGGCTGGATCGCGCAGTGGGCCGAGATGATCGAGGACCCCTCGCAGAAGATCGGTCGCCCGCGCCAGCTCTACGTCGGCCCGACCAAGCGCGACTACGTCGGCATCAACGACCGCGGCTGAGGCGCCTTTTGAGCGCCGTCGGCCGATGACGGATCTGTCGGCGGCGCGATGGGCCTCTCGGTCGCCAAAAACCCGCGCCCGTCATTCCGGGGCTGCGAGGCAGAGCCCGGGATCCTGAACCGCAGGCCGCCCTTCGGCAGGCATCGCCGGCGGCTCTGGATTCTGGCCTCGCCTGCGGCGCCCCGGAATGACGGCAGCCCGACGATCCGAAGCCTCAGGTTCTAATCGCAGCCAGCACCACCCGCGCCGCGCTGCGGCTCGGGGCCTCGTCGCCCGGCAGCCGCATCAGGCCGTCGATGCGCTGCAGCGCCGCGAGCTGGCGGTCCCGCGCGGCGCCGCCGGTGACCAGGGGGGCGAGCGCCGTGGCGAGGCGGTCCTCGGTGCACTCGGCCTGCACGAATTCCGGCATCGCGTTCTCGCCGAGGATCAGGTTCGGCAGCACGATCGTCGGCACCTGGATCAGGCGCCGGGCCACCGCCTCCTCGACCCGCGAGACCTTGTAGGCCACCACCATCGGCACGCCGGCGAGCGCCAGCTCCAGCGTCACGGTGCCGGAGGCGGCGAGCGCGGCCCGCGCCTGGCGGAAGGCGGCGTACTTCTCGGCCTCGCCCGCGACGATGCGCACGGGGGCGCTCCAGGCCTTGGCCATGCGCTCGATCAAGGCGCGATGACGGGTGACCGCCGGCAGCACCGCCTCGATCGGCCCGACGTCCCGCGCCATGCGCGCCAAGGTGCGGCCGAAGACCGGCATCAGCCGCTCGATCTCGGATCGGCGCGAGCCCGGCAGCACCACCACGCGCCACGGCACGGCCTCCCGCGACGCCGCGTCGGCGGCGTCCGGCCGCAGCTCGGAGAACCGCTCGATCAGCGGATGCCCGACATAGGTGCAGGGCGGCCCGTTGAGCCGCAGGTGCGCCTCAGGCTCGAACGGCAGCAGCGCGAGCACGTGGTCGACGAAGCCCCGCATCGAGGCCGCCCGCCACGGCCGCCACGCCCACACGCTCGGCGAGACGTAGTCGACGATCGGGATCTCGGGCGCACGCTTGCGCACCCGCGAGGCGACCGCGTGGGTGAAGCCGGGGCTGTCGATGATCACGAGCACGTCCGGGCGGTTGGCGACCACGTCGTCCACCGTCTGGCGGATGCGGCGCAGGAGCGTGCGCAGCCGCGCCAGCACCGGCAGGTAGCCCATCACCGCCACGTCATCGAGGGGGAAGAGCGAGGTCAGGCCGCGCGCCGTCATCGCCTCCCCACCGACGCCGCCGAAGGTCACCGGGCGGCCCGCGGCCTCGTGCAGCGACGCCATCAGCTTGGCGCCGAGCTGGTCGCCGGAATCCTCGCCCGCGACGAGCCAGATCTTCATGCGCCGACCCCTATGCCGATCAGGAAGAGGCCGAGCCGGTCGGCCTCGGCGATCGTCTCCGCCCGGTCGATCAGCAGCGTCCGCCCAGCCTCGACCGCGAGCCCGACGCAGCCGGCGGCCGACGCGTTGCGGACCGTCCGCGGGCCGATCGCCGGCAGGTCGATGCGGAGATCCTGGTCGTCCTTGGCGCACTTCACCAGCACGGTCGCGGGCAGCGCCCGCTCGCGGCCCCAGAGCCTGAGGTCCCACGGCTTGCGGCCGACGGTGCGGGCGCGGGCGAGCATGCGGTCGGTGCCCTCGCGCTGCTCGAGGAGAACGGCCACACCGTGTGCGGCGTCCACGAGGTCGCCCCGGACCTGCTCAGCCCCGCCGGCCCGATCGGCCGCCACGCCCACACGCTCGGCGAGACGTAGTCGACGATCGGGATCTCGGG
>NZ_VRUV01000322.1:0-5264 GCF_008039455.1 Methylobacterium sp. WL116 | reverse complement strand
GCGCCGCTGGGCATCGTCCGCGGGCACGCGAGCCACGCCGCGGCGCCGGCCTGCTTCTCGACCGCGCCGATCGGCGCGATCGGCAGGCTCCTCGACAAGGTCGGCTGGCGGGCCGGCGACGTCGACCTCTACGAGATCAACGAGGCCTTCGCGGTGGTGGCGATGGCCGCGATGCGCGACCTCGACCTGCAGCCCGACCGCGTCAACGTCCACGGCGGCGCCTGCGCCCTCGGCCACCCGATCGGCGCCTCGGGCGCCCGCATCGTGGTGACGCTGCTGGCCGCGCTCGCCCGCACCGGAGGCCGCCGCGGCATCGCGGCGCTCTGCATCGGCGGCGGCGAGGCGACGGCGATCGCGGTGGAGCGGACGTCCTGAAGCAGGGTCGAGCGTGGCGGATACCGCCTCGCGTGAAGACAATGCGACCACGCCATGAGCCGGTGCTCGTTCCGTGATACGAGGATCGCAAAAAGGGTGCTAGCCGGCGAGCCGACGGTTCGGGGCGGCCGCAACGGCGACCGCCGATTCCCCGAGGCGGGGTCGGTCGCCGAACCGGTGCACGACGTGGCGGCCCAGCGCGATCGCCGGCCTCTCGATCCATCGATACATCAGCGTCGCGACGCCGACGGTCACGAGCGCGGTCGCCGCGGCGAAAACGTGGACCGGAACGACCGGCTCGTATCCCGCCAGCGCGTGCTCGAGCACGACCTGGACCACGGGCCCGAACAGGTAGATCGAATAGCTGATCGCACCGAGGCCGACGAAGACCCGTCCTTCGATCCTGACCTTCACGGCGAGGAGCGCGAAGAGCGCCATCGCCAGCCAGTAGGTGATGACGTACTTCACCCAGCTCTCGTGAAAACCCATGTCGCGATTGTAGGCGAGCACGGACACCAGTGGCACGGCGAGGATCAGCGCCGCCGTCACCAGGGCCGATGCGGAGCCCCAGCCCGCCCGCTGCTCGAAGACATGGTAGCGCAGGCACAGGCCCCAGAACATCACGGCGAGCGAGAGCGGCACCGCCACGGGGAACTTGCGTTCCAGATGGAAGCGCAGGCCGGCCAGGACGACGGCGGCCGCGATGAGCGAGAGCGCGCAGACCACGGCACCCGTGCGGTCGTCGAGGCGACCGATGACGAACAGGCCCACGCAGATGGCGTAGAAGATCAGCTCGATCTGGAGCGTCCAATACAGGCCGATGATGTTCTCCACGCCGAGGAACTGCTGCAGCATGGTCATGTTGGCCGGCACGAGCAGGTTCGGCACGTCGCGGCCGGCCCACACGAACAGGACGAGCAGGCCGCACGGGATCGAGAGCCAGTAGGCGGGATAGAGGCGGAAGAACCGCGAGACGGCGAAGGCCAGGACCGGTCGGCGGCTCGGCTTGAAGAGCGAGAACGGGACGACGAAGCCGGAGACGGCGAAGAACAGCGTGACCGCGATCTTGCCGACGTCGAGATACGCGGTCAGGTGCCCGAGCAGGTCTCGCTCCAGCGGAGACGGCCCGAGCTGAGCCCTGAGACCGAATTCGACGGTATGGGCGTAGATCACCGCCAAGGCGGCTAAGCCGCGGATCGAATCGATGCAGTGGAGGCGGCGCATGACGGCATCGATCACGTTCGCCCTCGGATGCAGGGCGCGGCGACGATTGCAGGCGGTCCGAGTCTCGACAAGCCGCTTCGAAGGGCTTGGTTAAAGGCCGGCCGGCGACGCGACGGGTGCCCCGCGGAGGCTCGACGATCGGCAGGATTCGCCGTGGATCGGCGCAAAACACCTGAGGCGGGATCGTCGAGGCAGGCAGGAAGGCGAACCGGATCCGACCAGAGACGCACATCGAGCCCGATAGGTCCGATCGAACGCCGGAGCGGTCGTCCTCGATCGGGGAGCCCGGCCGTCGGGCGAAGGTTCGCGCGGCATCGTCAACGCAAGGCTTCGTCGCCCGAGGACGCCGGCTTGGCGGAGCGCCCGCCTCGCGGCCGCGGCCCTGCGAGGCGGGGTCGGCGGCGACCGAAGCCGAACGCGATGCGCGGTCCGCGTTCGGCCGCTAGCGTTTGCGGGAGGCTAGGCCGCCACGCCGGTCCCGATCGGGCAGGCGACGCCCGTGCCGCCGAGGCCGCAATAGCCGGCCGGGTTCTTGGCCAGGTACTGCTGGTGGTAGGCCTCGGCGAAATAGAAGGTCTGGCCGGAGACGATCTCGGTGGTGACGTCCGGGAAGCCGCGGGCCTTCAGCGCGGCGGCGTAGGCCGAGCGCACGGCCTTGGCCGTCGCCTCCTGCGCGGGATCGGTGAGGTAGATGCCGGACCGGTACTGCGTGCCGACGTCGTTGCCCTGGCGGTACCCTTGCGTCGGGTCGTGGCTCTCGAAGAAGGTCTTGAGCACGGATTCGAGCGGCAGCACCGCCGGATCGAAGGCGACCAGCACGACCTCGTTGTGCCCGGTGCGGCCGGAGCAGACCTCCTCGTAGGTCGGGTTCGGGGTGTACCCGCCCTGGTAGCCCACCGCCGTGACGAACACGCCCGCGGGCAGCTGCCAGAACTTGCGCTCCGCGCCCCAGAAGCAGCCGAAGCCGAGGCCGATCGTCTCGGTGCCCGGCGGGTACGGGCCCTTGAGCGGGTTGCCGTTGACGAAGTGGGTCTCGGCGGTCGGCAGCGGATCGGGGCGGCCGGGCAGCGCGTCGGCCGGGCTCGGCATCTCGGCCTTCTTGCGGAACATCTGCAGCATCGGGCATCCTTCGGGCGGCGGGTTCGCGTCAAACCCGTATATGGGGTCGCCCGCCCGGTTGATGAAGCGGCCGGTCGCCTCAGGAGCGCGTGAGGAACCCGATCGGCTCGCGCGCCGGCTGCCCGAGCCAGAGCAGCACCGCGCCGAGGCCGAGGCCGAGCAGCGAGGCCGGCGCCAGGGTGAGCGGCAGCACCGCGAGGTTCCACAGCCACGGCGCCACGCCCTCGACCGTGGCCTGGAGCGCGCTCGCCTTGTCCTTGAACAGCGTGAACAGCAATTCGCTCAGCGGCGTGATCCGCAGGCCGTTGTTGGCGACCGAGCGGGCGCCGTCGTAGACCAGGGCCACGAAGCCGCCGGCCAGCAGGACGAAGCCGAGGAGGCGCAGGAGGAAACGGAACATCGTCGGGTCTCGGGAGCACGCGCGTCGGCCGGTCCGGAGGGCGTACGAGCCCCGCCCCCGCCGCGCAAGCGGTTGCCGCGCCCGCGCCCGCCGTGCCACAGGGGCGGCCCCGGCGACAGGAACCGACCACCCGTGACCATCCGCGTACAGGCCCCGGTGCCGCCGGCCCTCGTCATCTTCGATTGCGACGGCGTTCTGGTGGACAGCGAGCCCCTGAGCCTCGCCTGCCTCACCGCCGGGCTCAACCGCATCGGCGTCGCGATCGACGTCGAGACCGTGCGGGCGCGCTTCGCCGGCACCTCCATGGCCTCGATCATGGGCCACGTCGCGCGCGACTACGGCGTCACGGCGCCCGAGGGGTTCGTCGCGGCGGTGAAGGCCGAGACCCTGGCGATCTTCGACGCGGAGCTGCGCGCCATGGCCGGGATCGCCGAGGCGGTGGCCGCCCTCTCGCTGCCGACCTGCGTCGCCTCGAGCAGCGATCCCGTGCGGCTGCGCCACTCGCTCGGCCTCACCGGCCTGCTGCCGCTGTTCGACGGGCGGATCTACTCGGCGGTCGAGGTCGCCCGCGGCAAGCCGTTTCCCGACCTGTTCCTGCACGCCGCCGCCCGGATGGGGGCCTCGCCCGACGCCTGCCTGGTGATCGAGGACAGCGTGCCCGGCGTCACCGCCGCGCGGGCGGCCGGGATGCGGGTGCTCGGCTTCACCGGCGGCGGCCATTGGGGCCACGACCGCGACGGGGCCGACCTGCTCGCGGCCGGGGCCGCGCGGGTCTATCGCGACCACCGCGACCTCGCCGCGAGCCTGGCGGCGATCGGCGCGCAGGGCTGAGGCAGGATCGGGCTGCCGCCCGGGACGGCGGCGCGGGTTTGTGCCCGAAAACTGCAAAAAAACGGAAACGGCTTCCTTTGACGCCGCGCCGGCAGATCTCCATTTTAGCGAGGTCGGCGATGTCAAGCATCGCCGACCTCGGTGATTTGAGGAGCATCGCTTGCGCCGCGTCATCAAACGCTAAAGCACTGCCGGACGACGCCGTCCTGCGGTCCTTCAACGTCAGGAGGACTCCTACCGTGATCCGATCCCCCTCGACCCCCGCTCTCCCCGTGCACGGCGCGCGTATGCGCCGGCCTCGTGGTCGCTGTCGCGGCTGACGTTCGCGCGCCGACAGACGATCCGACCGCCCAGCACCGCCGGCATCGCGACCGGCGCCGGGAGACATTCGTCATGCCACAGCTTCATCCGGCCGCGCAGGCCGCCCCGACGCACGACCTGTTCGCCGACCACCTGACCCAGCGCGCCCGCAACCGCCTGCACGCGGAGCCGCCGCCGACCCGGATCATCGAGGTGGGCGAGATCGCCGCCGGCATCGCCGTGCCCGAGCCCGGCGGGGTGCGCTTCTTCTCCTCGGCCCGTGCCTTCGACGAGCTCGACGGCACGGTGTTCCGCAGCACCGAGCAGGCCGCCCGCGCCGCCCGCGAGCGGTTCCGGGCCCGCACCCGGGTGTCGGGCGCCCGACCGGGCGGGGGCAGGCCGGCCGCGGTCTGAGGGGGGCTACCCTTCTCTCCCTCCCCGCTTCAGGGGGGGAGGGAGGATCCCCCCTTACTTGCACTCCTCGCGGGTGCGCTTCATCGCCTCGCCGAAGCCGGCCAGCGCGTACTCGTCGCTGGTCGGCCGGCCGCGCATCGAGATGGTCTTGACCAGGAGCTTGGGCACCCGGCCGCTCATCTCGGAGACGACGCGGGCCTCCTCCGAGGGGTTCTGGAGCCAGGCGTTGCCGTCCTTCACCACGAGGCCGTAGCGGGCGCTGCCCAGGGTGATCGCCGGGTCGCTCGGGGCGGCGGCGGCGCCGGGCCTGGCCTGGGCGGCCGCGGGCTTGGACGGGAAGCCGAGCATCACCGCGATCTCGTTCTGGACGTTCTCGCCCTTGCGCACCGTGACGAACAGGTAGGCGGTGTCGCGCTTGAGCGTCGCCGGCGAGCGGGTCTGCGGCTGGGCGATGGCGTAGCACAGGCGGGTCTTGCCCTGGCCGCTGGCGAACACGTTCCAGTCGCCGAAGATCGCCACCGGCGTCGCCTGCTGCATGCCGGGCGGGGTCGGCGCTTCCTTCGGCGTCCGCTCGCGGCCGCCCCTGCGGCGGCGGTGGGAG
>NZ_VRUV01000321.1:0-5267 GCF_008039455.1 Methylobacterium sp. WL116 | reverse complement strand
GGTGAAGCCTCGGCCTGAAGGGCGGCTTGCTGCCGGGGGCGTCGCCTCCGGACACCGCGTTGCGGGCATCGGCCACGGTCGCCTTGGCGGTCTCGATGGCGATGCCGACGGCGGCCATGGTCCGCATCTCCGGCGCGCGCTCGCGGGCGTAGCGGACCACGTCCGTCGCGAGCCGGTCGATCTCCCTGTTCAGGGCCTCGATGGCGGCCGGGTCGCGCAGGGTCGGGGCCTCGTCGATGATCGCCAGCAGCCGATCCGTCACCTCATCGATCCGTTCGCGGCGCAGGCCGGCCAACCGCTGGCGGAGCCAGGCCACGGCCGAGAACAGGCCGCCGGCCAGGGCCGCCAGCAGGTAGAGGGTGTCGCCGTAGCGGTCGACGAAGCTGTGCTGCTCGCGCTCGTAATAGTCGATCGCGCCGGGATGGATCGGGATTCGCGCGCTCGTGGCCGCGACCGTCGTGTCGTAGGCCGGCGCCAGCACGTACTCGGCCGCGTCGCTGGTCTTGGCCGCGGCGGTGCGCAGCTCGAACAGGTGCTGGGTCACGTCGGCCGCGACCACCCGGCTCAGGGAGGCTCGGGCCATCAGCCGGTACGAGGCGCCGACCGTCTTGACGTCGTCGCCCGGCAGCTTGGGCTTGCCGCCGAACAATCCCCCGGGGACCGTGACGGCCTGCAGGCGCGGGAAGCGCTCGATGAGGGCGGCGTCGTCGGGCACGCCGACGAAGTTGACCTTGCCGCCCTTGCTGACGGCCTTCACCGCCTCGACGAGGGCCAAGGCCTTCGGCGCCGACGGGGCGATGATGCTGACGATCGCGTCGACCTTCCTGGCCTGGACGGCCGTGCCGACCTCGGTCGCCTCGACCGGGACGAGCAGGACGGAATGGGCCGGGACCTTCGCCCCGGCGACCTCGGTCTCCAGGGTGAGGCCGTAATAGCCGAGGAGGCTCTTCAGCAGGGAGAAGTCGGCGTCCTTGTGCGCGGCGATGCCGAGGCGCCTGCCGCCGAGCTTGGGGAAGTCGTCGATCCCGGCCGCCTCCGGCGAGACGATGATCATGGCCTGGTCCCGCAGGATCGCGAGGGTCAGGCCGTTGGTCGGCAGGTCGACGTCGGGCCGGACCACGGCAAGGTCGGCGCGCCCGTCCTGGAGCGCCGCAGCGCTCTCGCGGACGTCGTCGAACGGGATGATCTTGAGGCGGACGTTCTCGCCGCCGGCGTCGAGGGCGTCGGCATAGGCCTTGATCAGCCCGGGCTCGGTGCCGTCCCGCGGGGCGACCGCGATGACCAGCGTGGTCGCCTGGGCGAGGTAGATCGCGAGCGCGGCGGCCGCGAGGAGGACGGCGATGGCCGACACGGCGAGCGTGCCGCGCGTGAGCAGCCATGGCGGAGCCTTCGGCATCGTCGCGATCGATCCACGGGAAACGGAGAATGCCCCGATCGCCTGAACGACCGGGGGCGGCATCGGCTCCGCCGCGGAACGGACGATGTGGTCAGATCGAGAAAACGTGAAGCGGCGTCGGGGCTCGCGGCGGATCCGCGAGCTTCCGACGGTCACGATGCCTGCTTGCCGGGGGGCCTGACGGATCGCACGCCGTGCCGAACCCGAACCCGAACGCGGCGCCGCCGTAGACGAGGGCGACCGCTTTCAGAAGGCTTCTCGCAACGCGGGCGCACTTTGCGCGAGGTCGCCGTCGACGCCCGCCCGGTCCTGCGTGGAGGCGGCTGTCGGATCGAACGGGGCCGTCGGCTCGCGCGCTCCCTCGGCCGCCGCATCCCTCACGCGATGCCCAGGATCTGCGAAAGGCGCTCGCGCGCCCGGCTGACCCGGCTCTTCACCGTGCCCGGCTGGCACCCGAGGACGAGGGCCGCTTCCTCGTAGGGCAGGCCCTCCAGCACCACGAGGAGCAGGGTCTCGCGCTGCTCGACGGGGAGCTCGGCCAGGGCGGTCTGCAGCTCGATCAGCCCGATCCGATGCTCCTGCTCGGCCGGCGACGTCAGCGCCGCGGCGAAGGCGCCGTCGACGTCGCGGACCTCGCGCCGGTAGCGCTTGCCCTGGTTGATGTGCGCATTGCGCAGGATCGTGAACAGCCAGGCGACGAGGTTCGTGCCGGCCTGGAAGCGGGAGCGGTGCTCCCACGCCTTCAGCAGCGTCGCCTGGACCAGGTCGTCGGCCTCGGCCGCGCTCCGGGTGCGCATCATCGCGAAGCGGCGCAGGCGCGGCACCGCCGCGATCAGGCTGTCGCTGAACGCCTTCGAGACCTGCCGTTCCGCCTGGGCGTCCAGCAGGGCGGCCCTGAGCCGAAGCAGGACCTGGCCGAGCCTCGTCTCGGGGTCGGCGTCGGCGACCGCTGGGAAGAGCTCGTCCAGTCGCCGGCCGATCATGTCCTGGACATGACGGGGCAACCCCTCGTTCGGCGAGAGTTCTTCGGACGCAGTACTGATGTGCATGAGGAGGGGGCGTCCTTTGTTCGTAGAGGAAGTCGCTTTGCCTGCCCCTCTACGGTCCGGCTCGTGCCCCGGGTTCTGGATGATCGATCACGTTCACGTCAATGATCCGGCTATACCAGTTCACGCTGAGCCCGGCCGCGGAACCCCGGCATCGCGACGTCGTCCCGGGCATCGCTCGGACCGCGGGCGACGCCGACGCCGATGCCCCTGGCGCACGCGTTCGCCGGGACAGCCGAGCGCCGACGACGGCGCCCACGGGGCATGGTGCGGCCTGCCGATCGGTTTGCATGCCGCTCCTGTTCGTCGCGTTCTGACGTTGCCGGCCGGCGTCGAGGACCGCGGTGCAGGGACGCGGCCTGGCTTTCGCTCATCGGCCTGCTTGTCGGGATCGGGCCGCGGGCGCGGCGTCGAGCCGGGGGCCTGCACGGTCCGGCTCGATCAGGTCGCGGCGACGGCCTGTGGAAGATCGGCCGGCGCACCTACGGCGCGGGCGACTGGTACGCGGTGATCGACGACGCCAACCGGAGCCAGATCCGCGATCCCGGCCTGATCGATCCCGGGCAGATCTTCGTGCGGCCGGGCGAAGACGCGACGATGGCCGAGAAGGACGAGAGGCGCGGCCGACCGGTCGAGGCGGTCGTCCAGGCGACGCCTTGAAGGATGAGGCGGGGCGGCTGGCGGCGCGCATCCAGCACAGGCGTCCGACTGTACCAGTTCGCCCGAAAACAAATCCTGGAACCGCGGGCGGACGGCGCTGTTTCGCGCTTCGGTTTTCTTGCGGTCGAGAAGGTGGGCAGGGTGGTTGCGGGCGTCGACAGGCACGAGCTCCGGCAGATCGTCGCCGGCCTCAGCGAAGGGGTGATCCTGGTCGAGCCCGACCAGACCATCGCCTACGCCAACGCGGCAGCGCTTGCCATGCACGGCGCCGAATCCCTCGGCGAGCTCGGCGAGACGGTGGAGATCTACCGCGAGCGCTTCGCCCTGCGCTACCGCAACAACCACACCCCGAACCAGTATCCGATGGAGCGGGTCGTTTCCGGAGAGCGCTTCCACGACGTCATCGTCGACGTGAAGCGCACCGACCGGCCCGGTGTCGACTTCGTCCATTCCCTGCGCAGCCTCGTGGCGACCGACCACGCGGGCACGCCGAGCTGCCTCGCGCTGATCCTCAAGGACGTTTCGGAGCAGTTCGAGGCCGAGGATCGCTTCGAGACCACCTTCAACGCCAACCCGGCCCCGGCGGTGATCTGCCGCCTGTCCGACCTGCGTCACGTCAAGGTCAACACCGGCTTCCTCGAGATGACCGGCTACACCCGCGATGCTGTGATCGGTCGCAGCGTCTACGAGGTCGACGTGCTCGCCGGCGCGCGCAACCGCGACCTGGCGGTCAACCGGCTCAACGCCGGCGCCACGATCCCGCAGATGGAGGCGTGCCTCGACCTGCCGGACGGCGGCACACGGTTCGTCATCGTCGCCGGCCAGCCGATGGAGCTGGGCGACGAGCCATGCATGCTGTTCACCTTCGCCGACCTCGAGCTGCGCAAGAAGGCCGAGACGGCGCTGCGCCAGAGCGAGGAGCGCTTCGCCAAGGCGTTCCGGCTGACGCCGGTGCCGACCCTGCTCGCGCGCGCCGACGGCTTCGGGATCACCGGCGTGAACGACGCCTTCGCGCGCGTCTTCGGCTACGCCGCCGACGCCGTCCTGGGACGCTCGCCCGCCGAGTTCGGCCTGTGGGTCCACGATGCGGCGCGGTCCAAGTTCGAGACCGCCCTGTTGCGCACCGGCTTCGTGCTCGGTCTGGAGGTCTGCCTGCGCCACGAGGACGGGACGAACCTCGATTGCCTCGCCTCGGCCGAGCGCGTCGAGATCGGGGACGCCGTCTTCGCCCTGCTCGTCCTGCAGGACATCACCGACCGCAAGCGCAGCGAGCGGGACATGTTCGACGCGGTCGAGGCGGTGATGGCCGACACCTCCTGGTTCAGCCGCGGCCTGATCGAGAAGCTCGCCAACCTCCGGCGACCGGGGACCGGCCACAAGGACGGCATCGCCCCGAACATCACCGTCCGGGAGCGCCAGATCCTCGACCTGATCTGCCAGGGCCAGGGCGACGAGGCGATCGCCAAGCGGCTCAACCTCTCCAAGAACACGGTGCGCAACCATTCCGCGTCGCTCTACCGGAAGCTCAACGTCCACAAGCGCACGGAGGCCATCGTCTGGGGGCGGGACAACGGGTTCCCGCTGTCGCCGACCGAGAAATAAAGACTGCCCGACTGGTACGTCTGCATCATTGTCCCGCCGGATCGGCGGACCATCTCAGGCAACGAACTTCGTCTCGGTCGCTGCGGAGACACCGATGAGTGCACAAAAGTCATCCGAGGCTTCGGAAAAGATAAAGGGCTCGGTCAAGGAAGCCATCGGCAAGTTGATCGGCGACGAAAAGGCCAAGACCGAAGGCAAGGCTCAGCAGAAATTACCGAGTGATGCGGTGAAACCGAACGTCGGGCCCAAGACGTAGCATCGACGACACTGCGCATCTCCTGCAACGTTTTTAACTCAGGACACGGACATCATGGTTGATACGGATCGGGTCACGGGTGCCGCCAAGGAATTCGGCGGCAAGGTGCAGGGCGCCGTCGGCGACCTCACCGGCTCGAAGCGGGACTCGGTCGAGGGCCGCGCCCGCGAGGCGCAGGGCTCCGCCGAGAACCTCTACGGCCAGGCCAAGGACACCGTGCGCGACGCCGCCGAATTCCTTGGCGGCACCCGTGACCCGATCCGTATCAACCATGATGTCCGTGTCCTGAGTTAAAAACGTTGCAGGA
>NZ_VRUV01000320.1:0-5346 GCF_008039455.1 Methylobacterium sp. WL116 | reverse complement strand
GAAGGTGATCACCGTCCGCACCGCCGCCGTCACCGCCTCGACGGGGGCCGCCGCTCCGCCCTCGCCGGTGGCCTTGAAGGCGGCGGTGCGGACGGTGATCACCTTCTTGCCGGCGCCGGCCTGCACGGTCTGAATCGCGTTTCCGGCATAGATCGGGCGCTCGAACGTGTCGGGCGACACGACCGCCATGATGTCGGAGATCTGCGCGACGTCGAGCAGGGCGGCGACGCGCGGCAGGATGTTCTTGCCGGTGGTGGTCGCCGAGCACACGATCGCGTCGTAGGGCTCCGCGATCGCGACGATCAGCGCGGCGACCGGCTCGGCGAGGTCGTGGTCGTAGGCCGCGTCCTCGGCCAGCAGCACCTTGTCGACGCCGTCGAGCTTGGCCGCCGCGTCGGCGGCGGCCCGGCTGCCGGCGCCGACCACGAGGGCGTGGATGGGGGCGCCGAGCTGCTTGGCGGCGGTGAGCGCCTTCAGGGTGCCGTCCTTGATCTCGGACTGGCCGTGCTCGACGAGGAGGAGGGTGGTCATCGGTTCAAACCTCGGATCTCGGATAAGGCGCGCGCTCGACCGGATGCGGGAGCGCGCGCTGCGGGACTAGATGACGTTGGCCTCGGTCTTCAGCTTCTGCACGAGCTCGGCGGCCGAGCCGACCTTGATGCCGGCCGAGCGGCCCGGCGGCTCGGCGGTCTTGAGGACCTTGAGCTTCGGGGTGACGTCGACGCCCAGGGCGTCGGGCGCCATCTCCTCGAGCGGCTTCTTCTTCGCCTTCATGATGTTGGGCAGCGAGGCGTAGCGCGGCTCGTTGAGGCGCAGGTCGGTCGTGACGATCGCCGGGAGCTTGAGCGACACCGTCTGCAGGCCGCCGTCGACCTCGCGGGTCACGTCGAGGCTGCCCTCGCCGGCCTCGATCTTGAAGGCGAAGGTGCCCTGCGGCCAGCCGAGCAGCGCCGCGAGCATTTGGCCGGTCTGGTTCGAATCATCGTCGATCGCTTGCTTGCCGAGGATCACCAGCTCCGGGTTCTCCTTCTCGACGACCGCCTTCAGGATCTTGGCCACCGCCAGCGGCTCGCAGACCGTGTCGGTCTTCACCAGGATCGCGCGGTCGGCGCCCATGGCGAGCGCGGTGCGGAGCGTCTCCTGGGCCTGCTGCGGGCCGATCGACACCGCCACGATCTCGGTGACCTTGCCCTTCTCCTTCAGGCGGATCGCCTCCTCGACGGCGATCTCGTCGAAGGGGTTCATCGACATCTTGACGTTGGCGAGCTCGACCCCGGAGCCGTCGGCCTTGACGCGGATCTTAACGTTGTAATCGACGACCCGCTTGACGGGCACCAGAACCTTCATGGCGGTCTACTTCCTCCGCGGCCGGATTGTTGTGATCGGCGAATTTCGGAGCGCCTTCGCAGGCGGCTCGCACAGGGCGCGGACCGTAACGGCCACATTTCCGCCTTGTCAACGCGGCGCGCGCACGCGCTTTCGAAAAGCCGCGGACGGTCGGCGAAGGGAATTCGGATCTGCGGTACGGCGGCGGGCGCGGATCGGCCCGGGCCCGCCCTAGCGGTTCTTGCCGGGCACCCAGAGCACGTCGTCGGCGCCGTCGGCGTTGGCCGCGCGGCTCGCCACGAACAGGAAGTCCGACAGGCGGTTGAGGTACTTCAGCGCCTCGGGCGAGACGATCTCGCCCTCGGTCGCCGCAAGCGCGACGGCGAGCCGCTCGGCCCGGCGGCTGACGGTGCGGGCGAGGTGAAGCGCAGCGGCGGCCGGCGAGCCGCCGGGCAGCACGAAGGACTTCAGCGGCGCGATGTTGGCATTGAGCGCGTCGATGTCGGCTTCGAGCCGCGCCACCTGCGAGGCGACGATCCGCAGGGGCTCGTAGGCCGGCGGCGCGTCGCTCGGGGGCGTCGCGAGGTCGGCCCCGAGATCGAACAGGTCGTTCTGGATCGCGCCGAGCATCGCGTCGATGCGCGGCTCGGCGTGCTGGCGGGCGAGGCCGACGCAGGCGTTGGTCTCGTCGACGGTGCCGTAGGTCTCGACCCGCAGGTCCGCCTTCGACCGGCGCTGGCCGTCGGCCAGGGCGGTGGTGCCCTTGTCGCCGGTGCGGGTGTAGATGCGGTTGAGGGTGACCACGGGTGCGCCGACGCTTTCAGATCAGAAGATGTAGCCGAGCTTGCAGATCAGAAGGTGTAGCCGAGCTTGCCGCCGAAGTTGGTCAGGCCGCGGTTCTCGCCGCACAGGCCGGCATTCGACATGTGCTCGACGGTCGCCATGATGCTCCAATGCTCGGTGATGCGGAAGCCGAGCGCCGCGGCCTCGCGGAACAGCGGCGAGCAGCCGAGCGAGTTGAAGCCGTACGGGGCGAGCGCCTTCGGGCCGGTATAGCCGTTATGCGCGGCGCCACCGAAGAAGCCGTCGATGAAGACGCGGCGGTCGAAGGTCTCGGGGAAGAGGTCGACCGACCAGGTCGCGCCGAGATAGGCGTAGCTGGTCCGGCCGCCGGTGTTGTAGCTGCCGCCCACCGTCGGGCGCGGCACGAAGGCCTGCCAGAACGGATCGGCGCTCACCAGCGGCTTCGAGAACAGGATCTCGCCGTTGACGTTCTGCTTCTCGAAGCCCGGGAGCTTGCCCTCGGCGCTGCCGGGATCCTGCACGGCGCCGCCGATCCGGACTTCGGAGACGATGCTGAGGGGCTGCACCGGCGGCGCGTAGGCCGCGGGCCGCGGCGCGTACCCGAGATCGGCTGCCGCGACGGGCGAGGCGATCGCGAGGGCAAGAGCGCCGGCGACGAGACGATGCGAGGAGGACTTCATGCGGAGCGGATCCGGTTGAACCCGGAATTCCTAGCATGGGCCGACCCGCCGGGGGCGCCGTTTCATCCGGCCCGCGCTCGAATGCGCCCCGGTGCGGCCCGGCGGTCACAGTCCCGGGCGGCCCCGATCCATCAGGCCGAGCGCCACCAGGCCACGCCCATGATCACCAGGATCGCCACGAACTGCAGCAGCACGCGCAGGCGCATCAGGCGCTGGGACAGGTTGGCGTCGCCCCCGCGCATCATGTTGGCGAGGCCGAGGAGGAGGATGACCGCGACCGCGAGGCAGGCGACGAGGACGACGGAGTTGCCGGACATGGACGGACGATCTCGACTGCGAGCGATTCCGCCCTTGTAGGCGCTTCGCCGGACGAACGGCAGGGGCGATGCGACGCGGGCCGTGCCCCGGCTCAGTTCCGGCGCAGCAGGCGCTCGAAGTAGTCGAGCTCCTCCTGCGAGCGGGTCGGGTCGCCGAGCTTGCGCCGCAGCTCCTCCATGATCCGGCGCGCCCGTTGCACCGCCGATTCGTCGGCGGTCGGCACGCGCACGCGGCCGTCGCTCATGTCGCGCCCGCGGGTCGAGCGGCCGAGCGGGTCGTCGTCCTTGGCACCGGCCTGTCCCTGCTGGCCGGGCTGCTCGCCGTCGGGCTTGTCGCCCTGGCCCTCGCCCTCGGCTTCGGCCGATTCCTGCATCTGCTGCTGCATGCCGTCGGCACCGCGCTTGAGCCCGTCGAGGGCGCGGCCCTGCGCGTCGACCGCGTCGCCGTCCTGGCCGTCCTTCAGCGCGTTCTCGGCCTCGCGCATCGCATCCTCGGCATCCGAAAGGCCCTCCTCGCCCTTCATGCCGTTCTCCTTCATGCGGTTCTGCAGGTCCTGCAGGCGCTGTCGCAGGGCCTGCTGGCGCTCGCCGACCCCGCCCTGCTGGCCCGGCTGCCCCTTGCCTTGCTGGCCCTGGCCCTGCTGCCCCTGCTCGCCTTGACCTTGCTGGCCCTGGCCCTGCTGGCCGGGGCTCTGCTGCCCCTTCTGCCCGGGTTTCTGCCCCGGCTGACCGCGGCTCGGCGGACGCTGGCCCTGCTCGCCGCCGGGCTTCTCCTGGCCTTCCTTGAAGGTCTCGTCGCGCAGGCCCTGCTGCTCGCGGGCCATCTGGTCGAGCTCCTTCATCTGCTTCTGCATCTCGCGGGCGGTCGGGTCGGACTTGCCGCCCTGCTCGGCGCTCTGCAGGTTCTCCAGGATGTTGCGCAGCTGCTCCATCAGGCGCTGCGCCTCGGCCGTGTCGCCGCGCTTCATCGCCTCGGCCATGTCCTTGAGCATCTTGTCGAGGTCGTCCGGCGTCACGCTCTTCGATGGCTGGCCCTGCTTGTCGCGCGAGCCCTGCTCGCGCGGCTGCTTGCTCTGCTTCTCGGCCAGCTGCTTCATGAACTTGTCGAGGGCCTGCTTGAGATCCTGGGTCAGGCGCTGGATCTCGTCGTCGGGCGCGTTCTTCTCGATCGCCTCCTTGAGCCGGTCCTGCGCCTGCCGGAGCTTCTTCTCGGCGTCGGAAAGGTCGCCGTCCTCGATCTTGAGGGCCATCTCCCAGAGCAGGTCCGCGACCTCGGTGAGCGCGGCATCGTTGCCGGCCGCCCGCAGGCGCCGCGCCGCGGTCTTCAGGCCGAGGAACACCCCCGGCTGCGGCGTGAACATCTCGGGCGCGACGAGCAGTCCGTCGAGCGCCATCTGCACGCGGGCGCGACCCTCGTCCGGCGTCACCACGAGGCGACGGCGCTCCTCGGCCAGCGCCCGCGCCAGCGGATCGCGGAAGGGGCGGGCGGGCAGCACCATCTCGATCGTCGGCGTGCGGCCCTCCTGGCCGGCCTCGTCCTTGACGAGATAGGTGAAGCGCACCTTCGCGCCCGACCAGGGGTTGTCGGTCAGGTCCACGAGCGTCTTGGTGTCGGTCTCGCCGCTCGCCTCGCCCGGCAGCGCCAGGGCGATGCGCGGCGGCGGCACAAGCGAGCGCGTCCCCTCCAGCGGCTCGACGATCCCCTCGGCCGAGGCGATGCCGTAATCGTCCTTGGCGCGGTAGCTCAGGTTGAAGGTGCCACGCCCGTTCACCTCCGGGCCGCCGACCGCGTGGATCTCGGGCGGGGTGTCGGGGATCGCCTCGACGATCAGGCGCTGGGTCTGCCCAGGCGCGGCGATGGTGAGCTCGGCCGTCGGCCCGACGATCTGGAACCGGTCCTCGCGCAGGTCGGGTCGCGGCTCCTTGCCGGGCACGGCCTTGAGCCCGGCATTCGGCGTCAGCACGGTCTGCGCCGGGCTCTCGCCGGCGATGCGCACGATCAGCTGCGAATTCACCGGCACGCGCAGGCGCTGCTCGCCGCCAGACATCGCGACCGCGAGCGGCGGAAGCCGGGTGTAGAGCGGCGGGTCGATCCAGCCGTCGATGCGGTAGTTCGGGCCGGCCGAAGCGGCTTCGCGCCAGTCGAAGGCGCTGCCGAGGCGCTCGCGCCATTCCGGGCCAGCGACGAACAGGCTCGCCACCGCCGCGACCACGAGGCC
>NZ_VRUV01000031.1:0-19446 GCF_008039455.1 Methylobacterium sp. WL116 | reverse complement strand
CGATGGGTGGTCGAACGCTTCTTCGGCTGGATCAGCCGCAACCGCCGCCTTTGGAAAGACCCGGAGGCGACCCTCGCCTCGGCCCAAGCCTTCCTCTACGCCGCCGCCGTCATGATCCTCGTCCGAAGGCTCGGCCGAGCGTCATGACTTATCGGACGGACTCTGAGGGCGCCTTTGGGATCGACATGTCGGTAAAGTGTCTGGCGGGTGATGCCAAGCTCAATGCAGAGGTCCGCGACTTTGGTTTCTGGCTGCCCCATTGCGGCTTGCGCCAGTCGCAGTTTGGCTGGGGTCATCTTTGGTTTGCGCCCGCCATTGCGGCCTCTAGCGCGCGCTGAGGCAAGGCCAGCCTTGGTGCGCTCGATGATGAGCTCGCGCTCAAATTCCGCCAACGCTGCGAAGATCCCAAACACCAGCCGGCCATTGGCGGTGGTGGTGTCGATGTTGGCCCCCTGGCCTGTGAGCACCTTGAGCCCGACCTCACGCTTGGTCAGATCGTGGACGGTGTTGACGAGGTGGCGCAGGTCGCGGCCGAGGCGGTCGAGTTTCCAGATCGCGAGGGTGTCGCCCTCGCGAAGCGCTTTGAGGCAGGCGTCGAGCCCAGGGCGGCTGTCGCGTTTGCCGGAGGCATGATCCTCGTAGAAGCGCTCGGGTTCGACGCCGGCGGCGAGGAGAGCGTCGCGCTGCAGGTCGGTGGTTTGCGAGCCATCGGCCTTGGACACGCGCATGTAGCCGAGCAGCATGGGGTGGTGATCCTGGGCGGGCGTGACGGGCCACGCGTCGTGAGGCGGTATGACGATCAAGGGGCCGGGGGCCGCCGATCTGCGGTGCTCCCCCGTTCGGGCCTGTCACGCAAACGAGCGATTGCGTGACAGATACAGCGACGGCCCCCAAACGGCCGAGCTACCGTACTACAAGCCGTCATAAATTCTACGCTCTGTCATCGACAGAAAATCATCATTAAGTGACACCGGATACGGTAGTGATGCGCTTTTGGTCACTCACTGATGTTTCATCTCAAACCTGGATGGCAACCAGAGCCGAAGGTCGAGCCCTATATGCAAGGCCACGACCATGGTCACCTTATCTGAACCCGGCCATCTTGATACGACATACGTGGTTTGGTACGAAATGACGTTCAGGTACCATCTGACAGGTCCCCATGGCGTCGCAGGCGGTTAAAATTATCGATGGGGGTAAGCTGATCATTCCAGCTGCGTTTCGGCGCAAGCTCGGGATCGAGGTCGGCGATACCGTCATCATCGAACTGGATGAGGACGGACTTCATGTCCGATCGCTTACCTCAGCCGTACGCCTGGCTCAGACGATTGTCGGCACCTTCCGACCCGACGATGCGCCAGGTGAAAATGCGTTGAGCCAGAATAGCGCAAACGATCCGCACCAGGAGACCGAGCATGACTGAGGCGTTCGTCCTCGATGCCTCAGCCCTGCTCTGCCTGCTCAAGGGTGAAGCCGGGACGCAACGCGTGATCACGGTCCTGCCACGCGCTTGGATCAGCGCCGTCGCTCTGTCCGAAGTTTATGCTGCCCTCGCTGAAGCCGGCGGCTCCCAAAACCGCATCGCCCAAGCTGTCGGGGGGCTTCACCTACGGGTCGATCCCTTCGACGACGCTCAAGCTCAAGCCACAGGCATGCTGAGACCGCTTCTCAAGGCGTTCGATCTCTCCCTCAGCGATCATGCCTGCCTGGCCCTCGCACAACAGCGAAATGCTGTCGCGCTCACCACTCAGAAAGCCTGGGCCGACCTCCCCAAAAGCCTCAGGATCACCATCGAAATCCTCCCATGAGACGTCACTGGAGGATCTCCTGAACAATGCCGATCCGGCGCGAGCATCGCTTCTTCTATCCCATCGACTGGCCGCAACTCTCAGCGGCGATCCGCTTCGGGCGGGCGGGTGGCGCCTGCGAGGGCTGCGGTCGGCCCCATGGGCTGACCGTGTATCATCTCGGTGATGGGCGCTGGTGGGATGCCAGCATCGGAGCCTGGCGCGATGGACAGGGCCGTACGCTGCGCAGCCTGCCGACGATCGAAGATCTCGGTCGCATCCGTACGACCCGCGTTGTGCTGGCTGCCGCACACCGCGATCACGACACCACCAACAATCTCGACCGCAACCTCGCAGCCTTCTGCCAACGCTGTCACATCAACCACGATCGCCCCGAGCATCGGCGTCGACGCTGGCGCACCCTGTTTCAGTGTCGGGCGATGGGGGACCTGTTTCGGGGGCTCTACCCGACCGCAAACAAATCGAGCTGAAGCGCCGATCTCTGCCCCCTGCCCCGCCGGCCGCCTCGTGGAAGTGGCTTGATCACTGGCAGGGCTCCGGTCCCCTTGGCATGCAGCACGGCCCCGACAATCTGGCAGCCGTCGCCCGGATGATACACGTAAGCACGGCAGCCATCGGCCTGGAGGATCTCCTGAACAATCGTCTCGTCATCGGGACGTGCGCATAAGGCATTCATCAAACACGCCAGCCCAAGAGAAGCAATGTTCGAGAAGTAGAACTCGCGCTGATAGCCGGCCCAAACCTGCCTCTGTGCACCGACACTGGTTCGCGCGAACGGATTGTTGGGCGCAAACACTGTGCTCTCGTCCAGGACGAAAGCAGCGATCGCATCGCGATCAGCGATATGCAGCGCGGTCCGGATCGATGCGCCGAGTTGGCGCTGGGGGATAGGCACGCGATCACATCCTCATATCGTCACGAACTGAGATCGGCCCAAGCCACGCCAAAGGTACGATCGATTCCGGTTTGGCGCCTTTCTGGAAAAAGCAGGCCCTAAACATCCAAAAAGAGGTCTGACCACGCCTGTTTGGCTATGTCATTGTGAAACAAATCGTTTTACGAATTGATGCCATGCCACAGCTTGCAGGCGTGCTTACCTCCGGGTTCGAACTTCGGATCCTGCGCCGTCCTTGCGATGGTGGTGGGCGTATCGAGACGCGGCACATCCACATCGAGGCGAGCTCGGGGGATCAGGCGATCGCTCAAGGGAGGTTTCTCGCTGAAGCGATCCTCGAGGGCTGGTCCGGTGTGGCCATGCTCACCAACGAGGCCGGCGCCCTGATCTGGTCGACGCGCAAAGACATGCCGCCGCCGACAGCACCTGGCATGATCTGATCGCTGGCCACCCGCCTCGGCTGGGCGTGACCAAGACCGGAAAGATGCTGGTTCAGCACCGATGCCCGTTCGATGCGAAGCGTCCAGAGCCGCCATGGCGTCGCCAGCGGCAGAAAGTCGGCTTCGTCGAGGACGTGCTCGGAATGATCGCCATGCCGGACCACCATGCGGAACGGCACCTCGCCCGGCGGCCCGATCAGCACGACCGTCAAGGTGTTGAAGCCGTCATGCAGCCACGACGTGACGTCGTGGTGGAAGCCATCCTCCGTCGGATCAAACCCCTCCAGCGCGGGCTGGGTCACCGCGTAGGTGTTGAGACTGACCATAGCGCGGCTCCCCGCGCCCCACAGTGTAAGGCGCAGCCGCTCCCCGGCTCGAATGTGCATGCTGTGCCCCGCTACAAGGGCCAAACTGACCGCTTCGGGAGTTTTCCACAACGGGAACAAGGCATGAACGGAAACGCTTCATTAACCCTGTGACCTAGGCGCTCCAGGCCCCTCACGATCCATCAGCCGCGTCCAGTGCCAACTTGCGCCGCTGCCGACCCAAACCCAGGCTCTTGGCAAGTGCGGAGCGCTTTGCCGAGTAGCAGGCCTGATCGGGGCGATACGTATGACAGCTGCGCGCCGTATCGGGCTTGGTTCAGGCCGCCACAAGCCGCGACAACAAGCTTCGGATTTGGCACTCAAGCCGGTGCCGACGGGGATGATGTAGCCGCCACCCCTACCGATTTCGTGACAGACGGGGAACTTTCACCGCCAAACGCGGGCCAGAAGGGTTTTATTTTTCCCAGCCGGCAATGGAAAATGCCATTATCGTGCAGGAAACACTCAGCGTGATCTCGCGTTGAGAAACCCTTAACCGCCTGCAGATAAGGTGGCCTGGGGACCTGGGAGGGTCGTGATCATGCACTGGGCTGCCGTCTGCCTTGCCGCCTATGCCATCGGCTTCGTCGAGTTCATGCGCCTGTGCCAGGACGCGCCGGTGATGCATGACGAGCCCGCCGCGAACGTGGCCTAACCGCCCTTCAAGCGCCGTACCAACCCAACAGCCAGATCAGGCCCCAGCCGATCACGCCGATCCAGCCGATGACGACCACCAACACCATCGCCAGGATCAGGATCGAGCCGAACCGATCAAACAAGCGTCGGCCTAGCCCGACCTTCTGAACAGACGGCGTCCGACCAGCTGTCTCGTTTTGCGGCAAATCCACGGCTCAGCCCTTTGTTTTAGACTGAGTAGCAATCCGCGCTCCGAAAGGGTTCCGCTGATCCTGCAATCGTCGCGTATCGTTTACACGACCCATGCTGCGGTCGCAGCCGGTATCAGCCCAAACTCTGCAACTGATGTTGATCAGGGCTTTGACCGCCGCGGCACGCGGTCTTCGTTCTGAGGTCTGAGCGTCTGCCGGCGCTGCCCTGCCGCGATGAAGCGACCGAGAAACAAGCCCAGCGGCAACGAGACGACGAACCAGCCCTTGAGAAGGCGCAATAGCGTTCTCACCCGTCCTCCGACAAAGACATAACCGTCCAGCACGCTGTCCCTGAGGGATCCTCAGCGGCAGGTGCGGGTCAAAGGCGGCGAATGCCGGTTGCCATGCGTCGCGCAATCCAGCCTGTCCCCCTCTGCCAGACCCGGTCCGGCATCCGGTAGACGGACTTTGCGACGTTGATGCTACTCGCCAACACCCAGAACACGCCAGCCAAGGCGTGCAGCCACAGGCCAGGGGGCTCGTCGGGCTCGGCTCGGTCGTACCAGAGCGGGTCGTTCTCGTCCAAAGCTGATCCCTCAGTGACGCAAACCGCCCGCGCCACGATGGCTTTAGCAAATCATTTACCAACCCGCCTGTCACCCGCCTTGCGCAGCACGGCGGCCGCTGCAGCACGGGTCGTGCACAAAGGCCTGCGGGCGGATCAGGTTTCGTTGCGCATCGGACGCATGAGCGCACCGAGCAGAAAGGCGAGCTGGGCGCAGAGCAGGAGCGTCACGCCGCGACGCAGGCACGCACTGGCACTGAGGTGGAAGGCGTACACGCCGTAAGTCACCTCGAGGGCGACGATCGGTACAAACACCACGGCGACCCAGATCGAGCCAAATCGGCCTAAGCCGAGGCCGAGCAAGGTATTGAGCAGCAGGGCCTTCATCGCGCTGTCTCCGCCGGCCGATCACAGCCAAGGCCGGCGTCTATCCTGCACGCGATCGCAGCAGCCATGCCGCCACGAACAAGGGAGATCAGCGGCTGCCGCGTTGCGCCAGGACGGCCGGGATGGTGCGCAGCATGATGGCGATGTCGCGTCCGAGCCCCCAATGCGTGGCGTAGTCGAGATCCAGCGCCACCCGCTCGGCATACGAGCAGTCACTGCGCCCCGACACCTGCCACAGGCCAGTAACCCCGGGCGTGACCGAGAAGCAGGTGGCAAAGGCAGAGCCGTAGCGCTCGACCTCGGCCTGGACGATCGGACGGGGGCCAACCAGGCTCATCTCGCCCAACAGCACGTTCACGAGCTGGGGCAGCTCGTCGAGGCTGGTTTTGCGCAGCACCAGGCCCAACGGGGTGACCCGCGGATCGTTGGTGAGCTTGTGGGTCTCGTCCCATTCGGCTTGGGCGGCTGGGTTGGCCGCCAGGTGAGCGCGCAGGACCGCATCACCATCGGGAACCATCGAACGGAACTTCAGGCAGCCGAAACGCCGGCCTTTCCGCCCAATCCGCATGTGCCGGAAGATCGGGGCCTTGCCGTCGCCGGCCCAGACGAGCAAGCCGAGGAGCAGGAGCAGCGGCAGCAGGAGGAACAGCGCGGTGCCGGCCACACTGATGTCGAGGCTGCGCTTGCCGAGGCGCTCCAGGCGCCGTGCCTGCCCGAGCGGGAGCACCGCCTGGCTGACGCTCTCGCTCAGATGCTGCGGTGCAAGGGCCGGCAGGGGGGTCGGATGGCCGGCCTCACGCAGCATGGTCGCTCTCCTCGGAGATAAGGGGCTTTGGATGGTTAAAAAGCGTTAATGCAAACTCCATACCGCCATCGTTCTCACTACACAAGCGTGGCCTTGGGAGGCAAAATAGCGCGATTGCAATTTATCAAATGTGTAGTTGGCGAAACGACTATAGTATCACATTGCTGCCACAATGTAATTGAGAGGTGCACGATCATTATATCGAAGATTTAGAAGTATAGTTCCATAGAACAAAGTGAGTTGGAGATAAACGCGTGCTGATCGTTCTCTTGTGCGGTGCGATAGTTATGGCCGCGCTTGGGCTTTGGATTGGCGCGAGTTGGGGCTGGATCGGTGCCGTGCTCGGCGCACAGCTTGGCGCCGCCCTCGGGGTCGTGCTCGCCGCCGCGTTCAAGCTTCGCCGCTAAAACTACCGAGGCCCGATTGTCTCTTGAGCTCGAGCCCTCGCCCTGGCCCCGTCAAGCTGTCGATTGGAACAAGAAAGCCCTCCCTCGACGTTAAGCACTAACGCGAGGAAAGGCCTTGGCGTGCTCGATAGTCAGGATCGTTCTGCTCGTGCGTCTCTCCTCCTGAAAAAAGTCGTCTCGGACCGTAGAATTTGCGATCTCTTCAAAGTCGATATTCCGTATGACCGGAATTGAAAGACCGAAGGTCGCATTCTATGTGCCCGCCGAACTCGCAAGCACCTCATCGATAGAAGAGGGCATCCCCGTAAGGTCGCTTGAATGATTCGCGCTATGTCGATAGCAATCGCGGCAGAAGCCATTCTGCTCGGCGTTTGCCAAAATTCCTTTGCAGCGTCCGATATTACGACAGCAGAGATCGCGAGTGGTCGCCTCTACGTTTTTGGTAAGACCGAGCGTCCCCGTCAACCGGTCGTGCTCGACGGTCAGTTCCGAACCGAGTCGGACGAGGCGGGGAAATTCGAGTACACGCTGATCTACCATCCCGCACGCTGCATCGTCAGCGCTACGATTGACGGCAAAGCCTACGAGGCTGTCGTTGGCAATTGCGGACAGCAGGGACCGCCGGGCTCCACCGCCTCGTCCTTACCTATGAGAGGGACCACCAGTGCGGGCCTGGCAACTCAGGGTCCTCCGGGCCCCCCAGGCCCTGCCGGTCCTCAAGGATCGGCTGGTCCCTCAGGCCCTCCCGGTCCGCCCGGGGCACCAGACCCCGCCACGACCTCGGTTCTTGGCTCGGCGCTCCCCGCCGGCCCACCGCCGGTCGTGTCCCAGCCCTCCATGGCCAATAAACCGCTCGGTGCGACAGCCGTCTCTCCAGCAAAGCGTCCGCCGATGACGCAGCCGCCCGCTCCACCTCACCGCCCAGCGATCGCGACTGCGCCAACGGCAAAGGCCATCCGCCCCCCGCCACCTTTTCGCAAACCCAAACCTAAACCACAATCCGAACCCGACGACCTTGCGCCCAGCGAAAACTAACGCTCTATGCAATGACAGCGCGACAGGACAAATCTCAAGTTTTAATTCCTGAAGCCGCTCATCGAACGTTTCAAACAATCAATGCTGCTGAAGACCAATTGATTGAAAACCGCCGTAGTTCATGTCATGAGAGAACATTAGATGAAAGTTGCGATTATTCATTACTGGCTTGTTGGAATGCGTGGCGGTGAAAAGGTCGTCGAAGCTTTATGTGAGATGTATCCAGATGCAGACGTGTTTACGCACGTCTATGTTCCAGACTCGATATCGGCCAGAATCAGGAGTCATCGTATTACGACATCATTTATTAGTAAATTGCCAAAAGCCTCGAAAATGTATCAGAGCTATTTACCGTTGATGCCTTTGGCTCTTGAACAGTTAGATCTCCGCGGCTACGATCTTATTATTAGCAGCGAATCCGGTCCGGCCAAAGGAATCATTCCTCCGCCGGAGTCGCTCCATATCTGCTACTGCCATTCGCCGATGCGGTACATCTGGAATATGTTCCATGATTATAGAGAACGTTCAGGATTTCTGACGCGCCTCATGATGCCGGTGCTCGCACATTACGTACGGAATTGGGACGCAATATCTGCCAATCGCGTCGATTACTATGTAGCAAATTCAAAAACTGTTGCTTCTCGACTACAAAGATATTATCGTCGCGAATCAACTGTTATTCATCCTCCCGTGACAGTAAGAGATTTTTCACCTGTTGCGTCGGAAGAAGTCAGCGATTACTATCTGATGGTTGGCGAATTAGTCGCCTATAAAAGGCCTGAACTTGCCGTTGAGTTATTTAATAGAACCGGCAAAAAATTAGTAGTAATCGGCGGCGGACAAATGCTGCATCAACTTCGTGCTATGGCACAGCCAAATGTTACTCTCCTTGGTTCTCAGCCGTTTGATGTCTTAAAACACCACTACGCCCGATGCCGGGCGCTCATCTTCCCTGGCGAGGAAGACTTCGGAATTGTTCCTGTCGAGGCGATGGCTAGTGGTCGTCCAGTCATCGCGTTCAAGCGCGGCGGAGCCACAGAAACTGTTGTTGAAGGTCGCACAGGCGTGTTTTTTGACGTCCAAAGCTGCGATGCTATACAAAATGCTATTGTGCGGTTTGAAGGCATGACATTCAACACCACGGATATTGTCGCGCACGCAAACGATTTTTCTGAGACCGTGTTTGAGAGAGAAATGCGTGCGTTCATCCGGCGCGCCCTCGACGAAAGAGCAGGGCCGTCTCGAGATTTAAGTCATTCAATCCATCAATCCAAAAATTCATCGTCACAATAAATCCTGTTCGCATGCCGCATACCCGAATGATGTCGAGTACGTCCGCACTAGCACTACCTGGGCACTTTGATGTTTGAGGGCAGCCTGAAGTGCCTTCGGTAGTGCGGACATAGGACGGGCGGGACGAGGCTGGCGAACAGCTGACCGATGATGGCTTGCGCACGGCGGGCAGGCTATGTGATGGCGGCAGCCCCGGTAGGCGGGTCGTCATTTTTTTCCCGCCCCGTCCGACAATGTTCGGCGAGGCGCAGGTGCTGCAGGTAGGTGCAGGCGATGCACGTCATCAGCTCGTGTCGATGCAGCCCGGTCCAGGACCGTCCCTCGAAGTGGTCGAGGCCGAGTTCTTCCTTGAGCTGCTGGTGGGCCTGCTCGCAGAGCCAGCGCGCCTTGATCGTGCCTGCCAGGGCGCGCCGTGACGTCTCGGCCGGAAGGTTGGACAGGTCGTATTTGCGCTCGCCCGACGAGCGCCACTCGCCCACGAGCCAGACGTTCGCGCCCGGCAGATGCCGGTTGTTGCCCCAGACCGGACCGTCGCCGGCCCGCACCCGGATGGCGGCGAACCGGGCCGAGAGCTTGCCCTTGGTACCCTCGCGCCACGTCACGCGTCGCCAAGTCAGGTCGGCCAGCACCGCCTCGGCCTCACGCGGCTCCCGGTCCGGCGAGGGCTTGCGGGCGCGCGCCGTCGGCGGCACGAGCCGCACGTCGGCTTCGTAGACCTTCTGGTTCTTCACGATGCCCACCGCCCAGCGCAGGCCCCTTGCATCCAGGCCGTGACGGAAGGCGGCGCTGACGCCGTAGCCCGCATCCGCCAGTACCGTGCCGAAGCGTAGACCGGCGGCCTGCAGGCGATCGAGTTCCAACAGCGCGATCTCACCCTTGCCCCGCGGCGCGGTCGTAGCCTCGGGCACGCCGGCCTGCACGCATCGTTGCGGATCGCTCGTCCACGCCTCGGGCAGGAACAGGCGCAAGCCCACCGGCACGGGCACCTCGCCCTGCGCCAGGGTGAGGGAGACCAGAGACTGGCAGTTGGCCTGCTTGCCCAGCGCACCGCAGTACTGGCGCGCCACCCCAACCGAGCGCGTGCCCTTCTTCGGCAGGGCGGTGTCGTCGATCACCAGGCAGGCATCGGATCCGCCGACCAGCCGATCCGCCTAACGGGCCAGCTCCGTCCAGAGCGGGCGATCGTCCCAGGCTGGGCTGGCGATGAAGTGCTGCAACTGGTCGTGGCCCGAAAGCCCGAGCCGTGCCGCCATCGGCTGAAGGCTCTTGCGATCCCCCGGGCCGAGCAGGCCCCGAAGATAGAGCGGTGCCCAGGTTCGTCGGGTCTTGCGGCCCATCACCGCCAGAAACGGCGCCAGCCACGTATCGAGCCCGTCCGTCCCCTCGCGATCCCGATCCATCGCCGCCCCCGAGCCATCCTCGGGCAAACAGCGCATCACGACCCATCAAAGTGCCCAGGTAGTGCTAGCTGCTTGGTGCAGGGCTATCTGTGTTCCACTGAACCTTGTGGTACCCCTGTGATGAGACAGCATTCAATAACTGCGCGCTGCGGCATTATTAGTCGTAATTCGGTCGGGCGAGTGGACGTAGCTCTCGCACATCGAAATCCAAGGCAGCGCCTTCGGACCTTAACCACGTCGATAGCAACCGCCAAAGGCTCGTGAATCGTCTGAAATACACCTCTCACTTTCAATGATAAGGGCGGATCAGTTTGGGAAGGGTCAGAGCCTCTCTTTCCCTCTTCGTCGCCCTATCACGAACTACGAGCAGGATAACGACAGCTATTGCAGCCAAGCTTCCCCCAAAAGGCATCGTCACGACAACAGCGATCGCTCCGTAATCAGCCATCCAGGCAGCCGTTGCTATCCCACCGAGGAGGGCTGCCAAAGTGAGTACGATCATGATATCCTCATTTGCAACTTCTAATTGCATTTGACCATACTGGAGGAAATGCTGCGGTTCCAGTCTGTTGCCTACGCATGAGTACGTAGCTATGGGTAGGGTGAAGCGGTTGTTCATCTCGGCAGCTAGAAGCTACGGCGAGCACGTTGTTGGCCTGCCCCCGTTCGGTGGCCCAGGTACACATCATATCAATCGGTGGTGACGAAGACTCTTGGGGTTCCGTCGCGCGGGCGGATTTGATTCGATGGGGTGGACCAGACGGTGTGCCATGTCGGCTGCGTCGCCGTTGCGCGAGGACTTCAACGCCGACGCCCTGCGACCGCCGGCCCGGACGAGCCGGGAGGCCGGCCAGAGCCGCCGACTGCTGGCGCTGGCTTTGATCTACGCGGGCTGCAGTCGTACGGACGCGGTCCGGATTGGGGCGGTCTGCAGACGGTAGGCGATTAGGTCGTGGCCTCCAACGCCTAGGGCCCGGCCGGGCTGATCGATTGCACGGCCTCCGGCGCCCCGCCCAAGCTGGACGCGGCGCAGCGGCTGGCTCTGGCGCGGGCCATAGAGGAAGGGCCCGACCCGGGCCGGCGCGGGGTGGTGCGCTGACGGCTGAAGGATCTGGTCACCTGGGCCTACGCCAGCTTCGGGATCAGCCTGGACGAGAGCACGGTCAAGGCGCTCGGCTTCCGCAAGCTGTCGGTGCGCCCGCGCCACCACGAGTAGGACCCGGCCGCCCTGACGGCGTTCAAGAAACCTTTCCGCCGCCGTAGCGGCGATCCGTGCGAAGCTGCCGCTCGAGACCGCGATAGAACTGTGGTGGCAGGACGAGGCGCGTGTCGGCCAGAAGAACACCCTGCCGCGACGCTGGGCGCGGCGCGGGACGCCGCCATCGGCGCCCAAGGACCAGCGCACGGCCTTCGTCTACAACTTTGGGGCGATCTGCCCCGAGAAGGGCAAGGGCGCCGGTCTCGTCCTACCCCGCCGCGACAGCCAGGCGAAGAACCTGCACCTCATCGAGATCAGCCGCTGCGTCGCGCCCCGCGCCCACGCCGTCCTGATACTCGGGGCAGGCTGGCATGTCGCCCACGACCTCGTCGTACCCGCCAACATCACGCTGCTGCCGTTGCCCTTGCATGCCACCGTAGTGTCAGAAAGCCCCGTCCTTATGGCGGGGCTTTCGCTTTTGCGGCCGGAGCATTGAATCCCCGTTGCTCCTGACAGGCCGAGGTAATGGCGCGTCAACCCGAACCCCTCCCCGACTGGCCGCGCCTCTTGCGCCAAACATTCAGTTTATTTGGGCATCTGCCGAATTATATGGGTGGTGTTGGGGGACAAATCTGCTGCCAGGGTTCCCGAAGGCTGGTGACTAGATCCCCTTTGTGAAGTATCTTTACGCATTTCAGATGCTTGCAATGATTTAACAGAAACACTCGTCATAGGAACTTCTCTAAAGGGATAATCTTTGGCTTCCAAAGCCTTCGCCGGCTTTTGATCCCCGCATCCTTTGCATACAGAAACAACCCAAGACTGCCAAAGACCGTTGGTTTTCTCTTCGACTGACTTCGCTTGCTCGCGATGGGCTGAAGCTAGAGTGACTGTGTCAAGATCGGATTGCTGTGTTGGAGCTGTTGCAGTACGAAGCTCGTCAAGCCGGACATTCGGCTTTTCCAACGTTCCCGTTGGCGCTGCTACGGTTAGAGAACCTGTCGTGCTGGGCCCACTTCCGCATCCCACGCAGACCTTCGTGCTGATTGTATCGTCTGCGACCTGACGGGGCGTCACTCGGTCAATAGGCTTGACCGACGTTGGGCTCGCATCTCGGCTCGGCGGCTTGGTCTGACCTACCAGGGTGGTATTGGGCGCCTTTTCAGTCGAAAGGGGGCCGCCACCTGTTCCCGTCACATCGGGCTGCGCGGAGACGGATCCTATACACAGCGTGCAAATCGCCAATCCAATGGCGTGCGTGCGGATTAGTGTCATGGGTGTCTCCCTGACACCTTAATCAATCACTCTGCCTAAAGTTCAATATTATATTTGCGCCTCGCGCTGTTCACGGTTCGACCCGCTTTTTAACGTGGCCTCTATCGCAGAGCAGCACGCGGAAATTTAGTCCACACGTGGCTTCGTTGACGATTAGCTAACCTGCCAATGCCAAGCTTGCGGCGAGCTGGGCTCAGGACCGGTTCGCTGGTAAGATGGACGAAGCACCCGTCGCCCCGTGATCAGATCGGGGGACGGGCCTGCTCATGGTCATGGCGTTATTTGGGATTTAGCAGCCTGAACAAATGGGCTTTGCTGCGTCTCGCCCGCCCTTTACCAACCGATCCATCTCGGCTTCACGATTATAATTCTGCGGATCAATAGCCGTTGAATTTCTCTGGCTGGTCGTCGATGCTCCCGTCGCAGACGTTGCGCCGGTCTCCGTCACGTCGCTGCCGATTGACCCATGAGACCGAATGGCCGGTGCCGGTGCCTTAGAATAATTCGCGGAGTGCGGAAGTTCGCTAAACGAGCGAGCACGTCCGGGGGCTTCCAGCATGGCGGTAGGATTTACACCGCGTCGGCTAGTACTTGCCTGTGGCGTCAGGAGGGTGCCAGGGATGACTACCGGCGCGAGGGCAGCGTCCTGTCTGAATGGAGCAGCTGAAATCACCGCCGACGATGCCCCAGCGCCGGGCATCGCAGCCGGCGGCAACGAGCTGTAGGCGGTCGATCCCAACTGCAGCCCTGAACAGCCCCCTACAGCGAGCAGAACCAATCCGAAAGTCGCAATCCGCTTCACCATCTTGGTCGCCCCGATGCGATGCCCGACCTTTCTGGGCGAGCTTTAGCTTGGCTTTTAACCCATGGGTGCTCACGAGGTCCAACTTGCAGCCTGGACGCAGGGGCGGTCCTTGGATCCGCGGCCAGAGCCGAAGACATCAGTGAGGGTCAGGCCGGCATTCAGGGTCCGTCATCGTAGCGCGGCCCTGCCCCTACCGTTGACTTAGCCATGCCTGCCGGCCGACATGCCATGTCCGGCTGTGGCGTGCCTTGTGGCGAGTCGTGAGCCGGCATCAGGAGAGATCGCCGCGAGATAGACCCCTGAAAAGCCAACGGCGCCTACCCCTGGCAGGGTGGCGCCGTCGAAACCCGAGTGCCTGTGAAAGGCGAGTCGCTTCCCTTCACAAGCCACATGCTCCCGGTGGGAGTCAAGACGGAACGTGTTTCCGTCAACGGGAAGGCTTTGCCTGGACCCTAGCCGCGGCCCGTGAGGGACCGGGTTCGATGAACTACGCCTATGAAATCCGCCGGCAGGCGGAGGCGGCCCCGCGCGCCGCGTTGCCGGCCGTCACGGCTGCGTTGTGGAAGGCGTTCGGAGAGGGGCACCTGTCCGAGTCTGAAGCGGAGGCGCTGTCGGGGCTGATCGAGGCGCGGCATCTGTCAGGAACCGAACGATCTGCCGAACAGGCTAAGACCCGCTCAGGAGCTCCTAGAAGCCGCGCAGGCACTCGTCCGCGCACAGATGCCTCGATGATCCGCCGACGGCGCTGGGCGGCCTCTGGACGGCTGCCGCCGGCTAACGCGGCACGGTTCACCCTGGCCGAGCAGGCGGTGCTCGCGCTCGTCGCTGCGGAGACCGTCCGCCAGGGCGACTGCCGCCTCGCAGTTGGGCATCTCGCGGCGATCGTCGGCGTGTCTGAGACCACCGTGCGCAACGCGATCCGCGAGGCGCGCAAGCTCGGGATGGTGACAGTGGAAGAACGGCGTGTGACCGGCTTCCGTAACGACACGAACGTGGTCCGCATCGCGTCCACCGAGTGGACGGCTTGGCTGCGGCTGACGCGGAAAGGGAGGGTGTCGAAGACCCACCCCTTCCAAGCCGAAGAGAGAGGGTGCAAATCAGCGATGCGTACGCATACTGATGTTCCATACCTTGTTAATTCAGGGACTCGGAACTCTCAAAAAGGCTGCCGACAAGCAGCGGGCGACCCTGCTGTCAGTGTCAAATCTGGAATCCTAGATGCGGGTAGAGCGAGCCGAGCTATGCAGTAGCCGCACGCGAGCGTTCGACATGCCGAACACGCCTCAGACTTCGCGGGGTGCTATGCCGCCGGTCTCTCGACGCACGCGCTGTCGGCGGTCGTGAACACCAGAAGCTTGCCGAGCAAACAGAGCACGTGATGACAGATCGGTGCGGGCCAGTTCCCCGCGCCGTACCCATGAAGCCTTGGGCCGGCTGATCGCGTGAAGGTCGGTGCTGCGGGAAACAGGAACCGCCGACGCCGGCTTATGGCCCGTTCGAAGCCTCGAAGGAGTGGCGGCCTCGCTTGAAAGGGCAAACAGAGCCACCGCAACAGATCGGGCAGCCTGCTGGCCGCGAATGCGGCACCGTCCACGGTAAGTCAGACAGGTTGCTGAAGGATGAGCAACAACACGAAGGCTTTGATCCTCGCGCTCACGATTGAAGGTTCGGAACTACGTGCGGCGCTCGCCGAGGCGCAGGAGCTTCTGATCGAGACCGCCGTCGATGAGGGCGAGATGCATGCTCGGGTCGAGGAGTTGTAGATGGAGTTGGCCGTGGTACGTGCGGACCGTGATGCTTGTGATCAGCCCCCACGAGGACTTCAATGGGGGCGGATCACCTAACCTATCTCGACAAGCGTACCCCGATGCATACATTGCCGGGATGCGCGCTAACCTCGTCGCTCTCGCATTTGTCGGTTCGGTCACGGTCGCAAACGCGATCGAGCCCGACTTTCGGCAGCGACTTGCCGCCGAAGCGCAGGCTACACGGGCCTGTTAGAAGAGCGCCGACCTGAGCGGAGCAGACGCCATGCGTCTCGCTCTGCCCGCGCCTCAGCCAACTCGGCTTGCAAGCTATCGGTAAGGGCATGCAACTCGCCGGCATCGACCGCCATCTCGATGAGCTGATCCTGAGCCTCTGCGAGCTGAAGCCGCAGTTCGGCGTTTTCTGTAGCGAGTTCCAGCAGGGGCAGGTCGGGAACAGTCCCGCCTTCTTTCATTCTGCATCCGGTGCGGTGATCGCTCCGGCCGCTGCCGCGCTGAGAGCTGCGGTGATCGCTATGAGTACGGCTGCCTCGATCATGCGGAGGCCTTCCCGATCATGGCAACCAGCCGGCCGAAGCCCTCGCGGTAGGACATCCGCTCCGTCTCGCACCACTCCACGAACTGGTTGATGTCCGTGATGGCGGCCCGGAGGTTGAGTTGGTCGGTCGGCTCATCCACGGCGATGCGGCGCTTCCGGCGGGTCGGCACCTCCCGGCTCGGGAAGCCGAGCTTCTCCGCCACACGGTCGATCTCCCGGGTAACAGGCGTTGCCGGCTCAGATGCGCTCGGATGGATCTCGGCGAGCTTGCCGAAGCCGAAGGATGGCTTGGTGTTCACGCGGCTGCCCTCACGTTTAAGCTGCTGACCAGCTCGATGATCTCTTCGGACAGGCGCTCGGCGTTGTCCCGCGCCGCGGGAAGGCCATTCACGAGGGCGGAGTCTAGCTCTGCGAGCGACCGGTTGTACGTGAACATGCTCTTGTAGGCGGCCCGTTCGTTGAGGTGGGTGGTGAGCACCGGGATACCTGCACCCCGCAACTCATCGATGATCATTTTTTCGTTCCGGGTTGGGATCGCCGGCGAGGTCCGCGTGAACAGCACCCGGAACGGGATCATGCGGCCGACGACCTGCTCCTCTTCTTGCACCAGGCTGACGGCACGGGCGGCCTGGGCAGCGTCGACGGCGCTGGCCTGCATCGGGATCAGCACTAGGTCTGAACGCATGATCGCGCGTGAGACCATGCGGCTCGCTGTGCCCTCAAGGTCGACCAGTACGAACTGGCGCGCGGCACGCTCGGCGTCGATCGCCGAGACGATGCCGCTCTCGCCGACATCGCCCAGCACCTTCATGGCGGTAGCGCTGCCCCCGCGAGCCCAGGAGGCGATCGGCCGGTTTGGGTCGCAGTCGAGCATCGTGACGGTGGCGCCGTGGGCGGCCAACGTCGTGCCCAGCACGAGAGCGGTGGTCGACTTCCCAGCGCCCCCTTTGGGGTTTGCTACCGATATGACCGGCATGCCGCTGATCTCCTGTCGAAGCGTAGGGTCCGACAGGATAGGGGGTGAACGGTTACCGAGGGGTTAATTCCCTCTTCGAGCGTATGGCACCGGGGGCGCCTATACCCTGCGCATGCAACGCCTACGCTCGGCTAAGCAAGGGTCAGCTAGGCTCTGCTATGTAATGATAGCTATCGATAGAACCTGACCGATATGCAGGTGTAGGGGCTCCTGCTGAGACCGCTAAGCTACAGTCAGATCGATGGATTTCTGT
This sequence comes from Methylobacterium sp. WL116, assembly GCF_008039455.1. Taxonomy (NCBI): domain Bacteria; kingdom Pseudomonadati; phylum Pseudomonadota; class Alphaproteobacteria; order Hyphomicrobiales; family Methylobacteriaceae; genus Methylobacterium; species Methylobacterium sp. WL116. The sequence goes on along the minus strand of NZ_VRUV01000031.1, from coordinate 2,408 downwards.
TGTGGAGCCCCATGCCAATCCGGCCTGAACACCGCTTCTTCTACCTAATCGATTGGCCCCAGCTCTCACACGAGATCCGGTTCGTCTGCGCCAAAGGGAAGTGCGAGCAATGCGGCCGACCGCACGGCCGTGTCGTCCTGCACCTAGGCGACGGCCCGTGGCGGGATGAGGACGCCGGGCGCTGTGACTGCGGCCGGCAGCTCGCAACGCAGCTGGCCACCGCGGAGATCGCGGGCGCCGTGCGCCGGACCCGTGTCTACCTCGCCACCGTGCACCGGAACCGCGACACGAGCGTGAACGACGCCTGCAACCTCGCAGCCTGGTGCCATCAATGGAGCGCCGTCTCCGCTGGGCGGCCTATGGGCGACTTCCTCCGGGTCTTGCGGCACGGTTCACCCTGGCCGAGCAGGTGGTGCTGCAACTCATCGCGGTTGAGACCGCCCCGCGGGGCGATTGCCGTCTTGCCGTAGGGCACCTAGCGGCGATCACGGGGGTCGCCAAGACAACGGTGTGCAACGCCATCCGTGAGGCGCGGAAGCTCGGGATGGTGTCGGTCGAGGAACGGTGCGTGACCGGCTTTCGCAACGATACCAACGTGGTTCACATCGTGTCGACGGAGTAGACGGCTTGGCTGCAGCTGGCGCGCAGCTCGCCCTCTTCGCCGACGGCATTAGGTCTCCCGCTTCAGGGGGGGCATATCCGCAAAGCGCACGCCTACTAGTAAGTTTCTACCCTGTAAATTTAGGGCTTCAGAACCCTCAAAAGGGCCGCCGACAAGCGGCGGGCGACCCTGCCGTCAAAGCCACGTCCCGAACCCGGAACGCGGGTAGCACCGGGAGAGCCATGCGCTAGCCGCACGTAGCCGTTCGGCATGTTTGACGAAGCAATCTCGGCCTTGCGAGCGGCCGATCGGCAACGCAAGCCACCTTGGCGCAAGCTTCTCCGACCTAGGCCTGCTATCGAACCTCGCCGCACAGCGGCAGGCAAACGGGATGCGGGATGGTATGGCTATCGGCGCCGAACGTGTCAGGGCATTCACACTGCAAGGCGGGTGCACAACTTTTGGAGCGCTCGGCGGCGTTCCGGATCATGCGGGCCGACAAGGGCTACGACAGCGACGCCATCCGTCGTTAGGTCAAGACGACGGGCGCGGCATCCAACATCCCGCCCAAGGTCAATAGGCGATGGAAGCCGTGCTTCTCCCCCGTCCTGTACAAGGGACGCAACGCCATCGAGCGGATGTTCGGGCGCCTCAAGGGCTTCCGCCGTATCGCCACGCGATACAACCGATTGGCCATCAACTACCTAGCTGCCGTCTGCAACGCCACTACCGTCAGCCACTAGTTATGATTCCCCACTTAGGCCCCTGTATGGTGCGGCTGCCCCCCCTTCTGACGTGCTCCCTACGAGGTGTCGCTTTAATATCGCATCGCTTGGGATTCAGTGGGTTGGCTGGCTCTGGCAGCGGTTGGAAAGGGCGGAGTGCGATAAGGTCCCCCCAGGGCGGGCTTGGCTGGAAGGTGCACAACGCGCGCCGGCTCCGTCTCTTGCGTGAGGCGGGGATCCAGTCATCGAGACACCGCAAGGGCTGATCGACGTGACAGAAGACAAACCTGCCGCCTGCCGCAGATACCGGATCGCCGGCCTTGCCGTCGCCGCCGGCTTGGCTGTGGCTGGTCCGGCCGCGTCGGAGACTTTGGAGGGCGCGCTCGCCAAAGCCTATGGGGGGAACCCCCAACTCAACGCCAGCCGTGCGGGCGTGCGGGCGACAGACGAGAACATCGCGATTGCCAAGTCGGGATACCGCCCGACGGTGAGTGTCGAGGCGGATCTCGGACTGCAGTATTATGAAGGCAGTGGCGGTGGCGGCACCAGCACTGCGGGATCCGCGCTGGGTAGTACGTCCAGCAGCTTGTTGGGCGGTACGTCGAGTGGGGGGTTAGGCACGACGACGGGTGTCTCGACGGGTATCTCTTCCGGAACCACTGGCGTCTCCACAGGCGGAACAGGATCTTCCTCGCTGGGCAATACGAGCGGTAGCAGTGGCACGTCCGGCGGCAGTGGCACGTCCGGCGGCGGTGGAACGTCTATAACAAGCACGGGAAGCAATACATTTCGTCAGACGACCCTCCCGGGTGGGGCGGGTATTACAGTCACGCAGCCGGTTTTCGACGGCTTTCGAACTGACAACAACACGCGTCGGGCAGAGTCGACGGTTTATAGTCAGCGAGAGATCTTGAGATTTACCGAGATGTCCGTGCTGTACAGCGCGGTGCAGTCGTACATGAACGTGCTCAGCAACACCGCGACGCTGGAGCTGAACCGCAACAACGTCGAGGTGCTGGAGGAGCAGCTCCGCCAGACCCGCGACCGCTTCAACGTCGGCGAGGTCACCCGCACCGACGTCG
>NZ_VRUV01000319.1:0-5362 GCF_008039455.1 Methylobacterium sp. WL116 | reverse complement strand
GCCTCAGCGTCCGCAGCGGCGGCCGCGCGGCGCCGGGCTACGACGGGATCGGCACGCTGTCGGCCAACGGCAACGTGCTGTTCGAGGCGGGCTCGATCTTCCAGGTGAAGGCGGATGCGGCCGGCAACAGCGACCGGATCGCGGCGGGCGGCGTCGCGACCCTGCGCGGCGGCCTCGTCGACGTGCAGGCGCAGCCAGGCGCCTACAGCGCCAACACCACCTACACGATCCTCACGGCAGCGGGCGGCGTGCAGGGGCAGTTCGCCGCCGTCACCTCCAACTTCGCCTTCCTGACGCCGTCGCTGACTTACGCGGACGACGCGGTGCAGCTGCACCTGATCCGCAACGACCTCGGCTTCGACACCGCCGGCGCGACGGTGAACGGCGTCGCCGCCGGCCGGCGCGCGCAGTCGCTCGGTGCCGGACAGGCGGTCTACGACGCGGTCGGCCCGCTCTCCACCGCCCAGGCCCGGCAGGCCTTCGACGCGCTCTCGGGCGAAGTCCACGCGAGCGCGGTCACCGCGCTCGTCGAGTCCGGCGGCCTGGCGCGCGAGGCGATCCTCGATCGGATGCGCTGGTCGGACGGCGCCGGCCTCACCTGCACGCCGGCCGCGCCCGGCCTGCCGGCAGAGCGCGCACCGATCGCCCGGGTGCCGCTGAACTCCGTGCCCGAATGCGGCACGGGCCTCGGCCCCGGCGGCCTCGACCAGCGGATCGTCGGCTTGTGGGGCCAGGGCTTCGGCAGCTTCGGGCGCACCGGCTCGGACGGCAACGCTGCCGCCCTCCAGCGCAACACCGGCGGCCTCGTGATCGGCGGCGACGTCGCCGCGAGCGACCTGATCCGCGTCGGCGCCGCCGCCGGCTACACCGACACCGCCCTCGACATCCCGCTGCGCATGTCGAGCGGCAACGTCCAGACCGGGTTCGGGTCGGTCTATGCCGGCATCGGCCTCGGCGCGCTCGACCTGCGGATCGGCGGCCTCTACGGCATCAGCGACACCGAGACCCGGCGCGACGTCGCGTTCGCCGGCTTTCGCGACAGCGCCCGCGCCTCTTACGGCGGCAGCGTCGCGCAGGGCTTCGGCGAAATCGGCTACCGCATGGACCTCGCCGGCCTGACGCTGGAGCCCTTTGCCGGCGGTGCGGTGATCCGCGTCGGGCAGGACGCCTTTTCCGAGACCGGCGGCGCAGCGGCGCTCACCGGCGCGGCGCGCGACGCCACCGTGTCCACCGCGACCGCGGGCGTGCGGGCCGAGGCGCGGATCGACGGCTTCGTCGGCGGCCTGCCGATGCTGCTGCGCGGCCTCGTCGGGTATCGCGGCGCCCTCGGCGACGTCACCCCGAACGCGCTGCTTGCCTTCAATGCCGGTGGCGTCTCGGCGCTGACCCGCGGCGCGCCGGTCGACCGCAGCGCCGTGCTGCTCGAGACCGGGTTGAGCTGGATCGTCCTACCCTCGACCACCGTCGGCCTGTCCTATGCCGGGCAGATCGGCGCCCGCGCCCAGGACCACGGCGCCAAGGGCAACCTGACCTACCGCTTCTGACGCCGCCACCACGCGACGAGGGCGGCCCAGGTCCTCTCGATCCAGCGGGCGGCCTTCTCCAGCGGCACCTTCAGCCAGGGCACGTCCTGCGCCAGAAGCGCGAGGCCGAGCGGCAGCATCCACAGGCCGAGCACCGGCAGGATCGAGAAGATCCCGCCGAGGATGAGCAGCAGCGCGGCCCCCACCCGCAGCCACAGGCGCGACGGCTCGCGCAGCCAGCCGACGGCGCGCTGCAGCGGCGCGGGCAGCTTTTGGGAGAGGTGCGCGACGCGCTGGTCCCAATCGTCGGGTGTCGGGTTCATCCTCCAGGAACGCACCAGCGACGAAAACGTCGCCGGATTTTCTCGGTCCCGGTGTGCGGACGGGGCAGCGTCGGGCGCCGCTCAGTAGCCCAGCGCCAAGCCGGTGTTCCGGCGCGGGTCGTTCGCCCCGTAGAACCGGTTCGCCCCGACCGCCTTGCCGCCGAGCACCGGCGCGCCGATCAGGATCGCGGCGAGGTGGTTGGCCGGCTGCGGCCCGGCGAAATGGTGGCCCATGCCCTCGAGGATCCTGCGGGTGTCGGGCGAGAGCGCGAACCGCTCGACGTTGGTGACGTCGGGCAGCCACTGGTTGTGGATGCGGGGCGCGTCGGCCGCCTCCTGCACGTTCATGCCGTAATCGACGACGTTCAGGATGCTGTGCAGCACCACGGTGAGGATGCGGCTGCCGCCCGGCGTGCCGGTGACGAGGACGGGCTTGCCGTCCTTGGTCACGATGGTCGGGCTCATCGAGCTCAGCGGCGTCTTGCCCGGCGCGATGGCGTTGGCCTCGCCCTGCACCAACCCGTAGATGTTCGGGACCCCGACCTTGGCGGTGAAGTCGTCCATCTCGTCGTTGAGCAGCACGCCGGTGCCGGGCACGGTGATGCGCGCGCCGAACCAGTCGTTCAGGGTGTAGGTCACCGAGACCGCGTTGCCGGCGCCGTCGACGATGGAATAATGCGTCGTGTTGCTGCCCTCGTGCGGCGGCACCCCCGGCTTGAGCCGGCTCGACACGCCGGCCTTGCCCGGATCGATCGCGCTCCGGATGGTCGCCGCGTAGGCCTTGTCGGTCAGGCGCGCGGTCGGGTTGTCGACGAAGTCGGGATCGCCCAGGTAGCTGTTGCGGTCGACGTAGGCGTGCCGCATCGCCTCGATCTCGTAGTGGATCGCCTGCACCGAGCCCCAGCCGAGATCGCCGAGGGGGTAGCCTTCGAGGATGTTCAGCATCTCGCAGATGACGACGCCGCCCGAACTCGGCGGCGGAGCCGAGATCACGCGGTAGCCGCGATAGTCGCACTCGACCGGCTTCAGCTCGCGGGTGCGGTAGCGGTCGAGGTCGGCCTGGACGATCAGGCCCTTGCCGGCCTGGCTGGAGGACACGATCGCGCTGCCGACCGGGCCGCCGTAGAAGCCGGCCGCGCCGTGCTCGGCGATCGTCCGGAGCGTTCCCGCGAGATCCTTCTGCTTGAGCGTCCGGCCGGCCCGGAACGGCGCATCGCCGTCGACGAAGATCGCGGCGGAGGCCGGATCCCTGCGCAGGTCCGGGGTGGCGATGGCGAACATGTCGGCGTCGCCCTGCTCGAGGACGAAACCGCCCTCGGCGTAGGCGATGGCCGGGGCGATCAGGTCGGCGCGGGCCATCGTCCCGTAGGTCTCGAGCGCCGTCTCCAGGCCGGAGACGGTGCCCGGCACCGCCACGGCGAGGGGGCCGCTGACGCTTAGGCCCTTGATGACGTTCCCGTCCCTGTCGAGGTACATGTCGCGGGTCGCGGCCAAGGGCGCCTTCTCGCGAAAATCGAGGAAGGTCCGGCGCCCGTCGGCGAGCTGGACGGTCATGAAGCCGCCGCCGCCGAGGTTGCCCGCGGCCGGGTAGACCACCGCCAGCGCGTAGCCGACGGCCACCGCCGCATCGACGGCATTGCCGCCGCGCTTCAGCACGTCGACGCCGACCTGGGTCGCGAGGTGCTGCGCGGTCACGACCATGCCGTGCTCGGCCACCGCGGGCGCGATCGAGGCCGCTCGGGCCGGCATCGCGAGGGCGAGGATCGCGAGCATCGACGCGACCGCCCGGGCCGGCCTGCGGTGCGACCCAGCCGTCTGCGTCGGGCCAGGGCTGCCGTCCGTTCGATCCAGGCGCATCGTCGCTCCGAGGAAAGTTGGTAAGGCCGCGCTCGCGGCCCGGGCGGTGGAATGGGCCGCCAAGGTTGGCGCCGCGTCAACCGGCGCCGGGCGAAAATCGCGAAGGGCCGCCTCCCGCCCCGCAAGCCGCGTTCCGTGCCCGATCGCGGCGTGCGCCGACGGCGAAAAGCCCCGCCGGCTGGCCTCGGCCCCGGCCCTGCTGTTAAGAGGCCCCTCGACGGGCGGCCCGAAAGAGGCTCGGCCCGACGGAGGAACGATGCCTCGCTTTATTCTCCCCATCGCCGGAGCCGTGCTGATCGCCATGACCGCTGCCGCCAACGCCGACTACACCACCCTGCCCTCCGGCCTGAAGTATCAGGACGAAGTCGTCGGCACCGGGCCCGAGCCGAAGGCCGGCCAGAAGGTGACCGTGCAGTACACCGGCTGGCTCGACGACGCCGGCAAGAAGGGCAAGAAGTTCGATTCCTCGCGGGATCGCAACCAGCCCTTCACCTTCACCCTCGGCGCCGGCCAGGTCATCCAGGGCTGGGACCTCGGCGTCGCCACGATGAAGCAGGGCGGCAAGCGCACCCTGGTGATCCCGGCCGAGCTCGGCTACGGCGCCCGCGGCGCCGGCGGCATCATCCCGCCCGGCGCGACGCTGATCTTCGACGTCGAGCTTCTCGGCGCGAAGTAACGCGGACGGCTGCGCGAACGCGGGAGTTCGAGACGATGCTGTTCGCGCAGCTTCCCGACGACCTGTTCCGGCCGCTGGCCTCGCCGAGCCGGGCCTTCAACGCCGCGCTGCTGCTGCACCTGCACCGCAAGGTGATGGGCACCAGCCCCGACCCGGTGCGCAAGGCGGAGCTGCTGGCCGCCATCGGCGACTTCTCCGCCGACTGGGCGCTCGACCAGCAATCCGACGACGAGCCGGTGCCGGTCGATCCGATCGAGCGGCGCTCGGCGCTGTTCCGGCGCTTCCTCGAGACCGGCTGGCTGATCGAGCGGCGCGAGCGCTACGTGCCGGTGGTCGATTTCGACCCCGAGGCGCGGCTGCTGCTCGAGGAGCTGTCGCGGATGGAGCGCGGCGAGACCCGCTCCTACGGCGCCGCGATCCTCGACGTGCTCGGAAGCCTGGAGAGCGCGATCGCCAACGCCGCCGATCGCTCCGAGGCGCTCGGCAACGCGGCCCGCGCGGCGCAGGCCTTCCTCGGGCACGTCCGCGGGCTGGCCGGCGCGATGCGCAAGATCGAGGAGCGCATTCTCCACGAGGAGGACATGCGCGCCGCCTTCCGCCTCTACTTCGAGGACTTCGTCGAGCGCCACCTGATCAGCGACTACCGGACGCTGCACACGCGCTACAACCCGTTCCGCTTCCGCTCGGCGATCGTGCGCGAGGCGGGCCGCGCGCTGCGCGACCCGCTGCTGATCCGCGCGCTCGCCGAGGCGATCCTGCGCGAGGGAAGGGCGGCGGAACTCCGCGTCGCCGAGCGCGGCGTGCGCGCCGACCTCACCCAGATCCTGTCGATCTTCGAAGGACTCGACCGGCACCTCGACGCCGTCGACGACGTGGTCGCGCGGATGGAGCGCCGGATCGCGGCCGCCGTCCGCTACATGGACCGGCCGGATTCGGCCGGGATCGAGCGCACGGCGGCGGCCCTGCGCGCGGTCGGCGCCGCC
>NZ_VRUV01000318.1:0-5375 GCF_008039455.1 Methylobacterium sp. WL116 | reverse complement strand
GCGCCAGAGCGGCCATGCCGCCGACGATCCACGGCGTGCGGCGGCCGCCGACATCCGAGCCGTAGCCCCAGCGCGGGCGCAGCACCTGCACCGCGTAGTGCAAGGCGACCAGCGCGCCCGGGACGATGGCGGGCAGCGCCAGCTCCACCACCATCACCCGGTTGATGGTCGAGGTCATCAGCACGACGACGGAGCCCAGCGCGGTCTGGACGAGGCCGAGACGGACGATCTGCGCCCAAGAGAACGAAGATGTGAATGACGATGAGGCGGGCGCGGCCATCACGGGGCTCCCACGAGCGGGCGGAGCGCGAAGGCGGAAACCAGCATGCCGAGCACGTAGAGGGTGGTGCCGGTGCCGTTGTACCAGGCGGCCTTCGCCCGCGGCGCGGCGAGCAGCCGGCGCATCAGCGCGATCTGCCCGACGAGCAGCAGCGCGACGATCGCGGCGTGCCACCCCCGGCTCCAGCCGTAGAGGAACGCGATCACGGCCACCTGCGGCACGGTCATCACGAGGCAGGCGAAGCGGGCGGCCCCGGGGATGCCGAGCTGGACCGGCAGCGAGCGGATGCCGGTGAGGGTGTCGCCCTCCACCGACTTGAAGTCGTTCAAGGTCATGATCCCGTGGGCACCGATCGAGTACAGCGCCGCGACGATCAGGACGCGGCGGTCGGGCACGGTGGCGGCCATCACGGCGGCGCCGGTGAACCACGGCAGTCCCTCGTAGCAGATCGCCACGGCGGAATTGCCCCACCAGCCGTTGCTCTTCAGGCGCATCGGCGGCGCGCTGTAGAGCCACGCCAGAACGAGGCCGAAGATCGCCGCGCCGAGGATCCAGGGCCCGAGCGCGGCGGCGACGAGGAGCGAAAGCCCGGTCCAGGCCCCGGCGACGTAGAGCCCCCAGCGGCCGGGCATGCGGCCGGACGGGATCGGGCGGTTCGGCTCGTTGATCGCGTCGACGTGGCGATCGTACCAGTCGTTGACCGCCTGGCTGGTGGCGCAGACCAGCGGCCCGGCGAGCACGACGCCGGCCATGATCACCGGCCATTGCCCGTGGGTGGATTGCCCCGACGAGACCACGCCGCAGGCGAAGGCCCACATCGGCGCGAACCACGTGATCGGCTTGAGCAGTTCGACGAGTGCGCTGGGAGCCGGTGTCGCCATGGTGCGAGGCTAGGATCTCGCCCTACGAGGTGTCAAGCAGAGATGACACGACAGATGATCGAAAACTTGGACACATGAAGGTAAGAGTAGTGCCAAGCTGAAACCAAGCGGGCGAGGTCGAACGCCGACGGACGGTCCATTCACGAGCGTTCCGGCGGCGGACGTCGCGATTCGCGGGTCGAGGCAGGCCGAGCGGATCGCGCTCAGGCGTCGGGATAGTCGGGCCCGTCGAGATCGCCGATGCCGTATCGGCGCAACTTGGCGTAGAGGCCCTGGCGACTGAGCCCAAGCATCTCGGCGGCCGAGGCCCGGTTGTCGCGGGTGATCCGCAGCGCCGCCTCGATGCAGAGACGCTCGATCAGGTCGGTGGTCTCGCGCACGAGGTTCTTCATCGAGACGCGGCCGACCAGCTCGGTCATCTGCTCGACCGAGCGCGGCAGCTCGTGCCCGCCCGACACCGCCGTCGCCACGGCACGGCGCGGCGTGCCGCGAATGGTGAAGCCGAGGCAGGGCGGGCGGGCGTTCGGCACGGCGACGGCGGCGATCTCGACCTCCTCGACGGATCCGAGAAGGCCGCGCAGGCCGGTGGCGAAGTGGCGGACCGAGCCGTGCTCGGCCAGCGTCGCGAACAGGGTCGCGGCCTCGGTCTCCTCGCGGCCGATCCAGCGGTCGATCAGCTCGCCGCGCGCCTGCTCCACGGTCGCGACCTGGGCGAGGTCGAGGAAGGCCCCGTTGGCGGTGAGGATCCGCCGCGACAGGTCGGTGACGACGAACCCTTCGGGAATGCCCTCGATGACGTCGAGGAGCGGGCCGCGCCGCTCGGGCGACGCGGCGTCGCCGATCGCGGAATCGCTTAGCCGCAGCAGCGCGCTCGCCGAGCTGCCCTGCCGGAACAGCGATGCCGAGATCCGCGCCTGCCCGCGGCTTCCGGCGAGCCGGGTCTCGAGATCCTCGGCCTTGCCGGTGGCGCGCAGGCCGGAGAACAGCAGCTCGATCTCGCGCCCGCTCGCCGCCTCGAACAGCTCGACCACGTCCAGCCCGAGGATCCGCTTCTCGGTGCGCCCGAGGAGCCGGACCGCGGCGGGGTTGACCTCGGTGACCCGGCGCGTGGCCGCGTCAACCACGAGCACCGGCTCGCTGCCGAGCTGGAACAGCATGCGGTAGCGGGTCTCGGCGCCGCGCAGGCGGAGATAGTCGCGCTCCAGCGCCTGCTGCGTCTCGACGAGCTTGCGCTGGAGCGAGGCCATGGCGAGCAGGTTGCGGCCGATCGCGATGATCGAGCCGTCCGTGCCGAGGCGCATCGCGGCGTAGCGGATCGGCAGGTCGTCGCCGGAGACGGACGGGTGGTTGACCTGCCGCCAGCGCGTCACCCCGTCCGGCGCGGCGTCGCGCAGCAGCGCATCGATCTTCGGGCGGCTCTCGACGGTGACGGTGTCGATCCAGCGCCGCCCGAGCCACGTGTCGCAGCCCTGGCCCGCGAGGTCCGGGGCGGCGAAGGCCGCGTCGCGGATGATGCCGTCGGCATCCACCACCAGGGACAGGTCGGTCGCGGCCGCGACGAGAAGGCCCGCCGCCTCTCCCCCGAGGGCCGACAGGGTCTTGCTCAGGGCTGCGGAGGGGTTCTGCGCAGCGTGGGTGGCCAAGCTGGTCAAGTCTCACCGCTTCGTGAAGTCGTCGATCGGGTCTTTCAGCAGGCTCCCGCCCTGAGATCAAGCATGAACTCGGCGGCGGCCACAGCACGACGCGCATCCGTGGCCGTGGCATCAGCACCCACGCGCTCGATATGCCCCGGATTGTCGACGAAGATCGGGCCGCCGACGAGGATGCGCACGCCGGGATTGAACGAGACCCGGCGCAGCTCGTGGACGGTCTTGGTCAGGGTCGGCAGAAGCACCTCGCAGCCGAGCGACAGGCCGATCACGTCGAACCAGGCGGTCCGCGCCTGGTTCAGGATCTCGCCCACCGGCGCGAGCGCCGTGCTCGTGACGTCCCAGCCCGCGTCGCGAAAGAACTGCTCGATCATCGACAGCCCGAACATGTGGGTCTCGCCGGGACAAAGGCTCAGGAGGATGCTGTGCCCGTCCCGGTGCCCTCCTGTTTCGCCGCCGTAGCGGCGCGCGAGGTCGTGCATGATCCGCTGCAGGCGGCCCATCGCGATCGTCAGCTCGGCGAAGTCGCAGAGGTCCTCCTCCCAGAGCACGCCGAGGTGCCGCGCGGTCGGCGCCAGGAGGTCGAGGAGCAGGCTGTCGAGGGCGAGGCCGTCGTCGACGAGCGCGGCGATGCGCGCCTCCACCACCTCGCCGGCCGGCGCCAGCACGAGGGAGGCGAAGGCCTCGATGTCCTCGGCGGTCGGCTTTCTCGGCCCCGGGCCGCGCGTCGACGCCTCCATGCGGTGTGCGAGCATCAGGCGGGGGATGATCTCGGCCTCGACCACGCGGGAGAGGTGACCGTGCCACCGATCGGACAATTGCTGCCGGCGCGGCGGCGCCTGCTGGTCGATCTCGCAGGCTGACGCCATCTCGCGAGCGAGCGCTAGGATGGCGTTTCGCCCCTCGGAGCGCCTCAAGTCATCCATTGGCCAACTCCAATGTCGCTGACGGCTTAATTGTATTCAAAATATAGCTTGGCCGGGGTTAGGATTCCCCGTGCCGTCGCCCTCTCCGGGACGACTTGACCTAGACGATACGCTTTCGAGGCGGCTTGGCAATGGTCGAATCGAATAAGAATGCTTCCCGTCATTGTCATACAGTTTTGACGTAAAGCGCGCTTGACACTTTTTGGCACGGTTTCTAGGCTTCCCCCAAGCCGCCCTCCCGAGAGGCGGCCCGCCGCAGCAGGGATGGGGTAAGGCTATGGGTCCCAGTGACCGGACGGCACGACCATCACTCTACACGTCGGCCGAGCGCGCCCGGCGCGACGCGACCCGCTGGACCCTGGTCCAGGGCCTTCTGGCCCCGCTTCAATTCCTCGTGTTCCTCGTCAGCCTGGGGCTGGTCCTGCGGACGCTGTCCACCGGGGAGGGCGAGGCCGCGGCCAACCTCTCGGTGCTGGCCAAGACCTTCCTGCTCTACGCGATCATGGTCACCGGCTCGATCTGGGAGAAGGCGGTGTTCGGCCGCTACCTGTTCGCCCCGGCCTTCTACTGGGAAGACGTGGTCAGCATGCTCGTGCTGGCCCTGCACACCGCCTACCTCGCAGCCCTCGGCTTCGGGCTCCTCGGCACGGCCGGCCTGATGTGGCTGGCGCTCGCGGCCTACGCCTCCTACGCGGTCAACGCGACGCAATTCCTGCTGAAGCTGCGGGCGGCGCGGCTGCAGGCGCCGCGGCGTCCGCGCCCCGTCGCCGGCACCGCGATGGTGGCGCGATGAACGCGCCCTTCCTCCCGCCGAGGACCGTCGCAGCCACCGCCGAACCCGGCTGCGGCGACGTGGCGATCCGGCAGGAGCGCGGCCAGCGCGCGGTGTTCTGCGGGCTGACCGGCATCGTCTGGCTGCACCGCAAGATCCAGGACGCGTTCTTCCTCGTCGTCGGCTCGCGCACCTGCGCCCACCTGATCCAGTCGGCCGCCGGGGTGATGATCTTCGCCGAGCCGCGCTTCGCCACCGCGATCATCGACGAGCGGGACCTCGCCGGCATCGCCGACATGAACGAGGAGCTCGACCGGGTGGTGCGCCGCCTGATCGAGCGCCGCCCCGACATCCGGCTGCTGTTCCTGGTCGGCTCGTGCCCCTCCGAGGTGATCAAGCTCGATCTCGGCCGCGCGGCGCAGCGGCTCTCGACCACCTTCTCGCCGGACGTGCGGGTGCTGAGCTATTCCGGCAGCGGCATCGAGACCACGTTCACGCAGGGAGAGGATGCCTGCCTCGCGGCCCTGGTGCCCGAGATGCCGCGGGAAGCGCCCGACGCCGCCCCGTCGCTGCTGGTGGCGGGCGCGCTCGCCGACGTGGTCGAAGACCAGTTCCTTCGGCTGTTCTCCGAGCTGGGCATCGCGAACGTCGCGTTCCTGCCGGCGCGCCGGGCCGGCGCGCTGCCGGCCGTCGGCCCGAGCACGACGTTCCTGCTGGCGCAGCCGTTCCTGACCGACACCGCCAAGGCCCTGGAGGCCCGCGGCGCCAAGCGCCTGTCGGCCCCGTTCCCGCTCGGCGTGGAGGGCACGACGCGCTGGCTCAGGGCCGCGGCCGACGCGTGGGGGGTGCCTGAGGGCCGCTTCGAGG
>NZ_VRUV01000317.1:0-5439 GCF_008039455.1 Methylobacterium sp. WL116 | reverse complement strand
AACCTGTCCGACACGGCCGCCGTCGAGGCGCTGGTGCCGGCGGCGGAGGCCGCGCTCGGCGGTCTCGACATCCTCGTCAACAACGCCGGCATCACCCGGGACAACATCTTCGTGCGGATGAAGGACGAGGAGTGGGACCAGGTCATCGCCGTCAACCTCACCGCCGCGTTCCGCCTGTCGCGGGCGGCGGTGCGGGGGATGATGCGGCGGCGGGCCGGGCGCATCGTCAACATCGGCTCGGTGGTCGGCACCACCGGCAACCCCGGCCAGGGCAACTACGCGGCGGCCAAGGCCGGGCTCGTCGGGCTGACCAAGGCGCTGGCGGCGGAGGTCGCCTCGCGCAACGTCACCGTGAACTGCGTCAGCCCCGGCTTCATCGCCTCGCCGATGACCGACGTGCTCAACGAGAAGCAGCGCGAGGGCATCCTCGGCCGGGTGCCGGCCGGGCGCCTCGGCGAGGGCGCGGAGGTGGCCGCCGCCGTGGTCTACCTCGCCTCGGCGGAAGCGGCCTACGTCACCGGCCAGACGCTGCACGTCAACGGCGGCATGGCGATGGTGTGACGCCGGGGCGCGCGGCCCGGCCATCCCGCGGAAAACGCGGCGGAATCGGCGCCCGGAGCACACCGATGAACGGTTCGTGAACCGGGCCTCGCCAGCGCCTAAACCCTGTGTTAACACCCCGGCTGCCGTGCAAGGGGTTGACGGTTCGGCGGGTTCCGAGTCCAAGGCCAACAGGATTTCAGGACCCAGCGCGTTCGGTCACCAGCCGCTCGAAACAGGACCGGCCCGAAGCAAGGGCCACGGCGGCAACGGCGCCATTCCTTTCACCCACGTAACGTGAAGACCGAGGACCAGCAACGATGAGCGATATCGCTGAGCGCGTGAAGAAGATCGTCGTCGAGCACCTGGGCGTCGAGCCCGAGAAGGTGGTCGAGGGCGCCAACTTCATCGACGACCTCGGTGCCGACAGCCTCGACACCGTCGAGCTCGTGATGGCGTTCGAGGAAGAGTTCAACGTCGAGATTCCGGACGACGCCGCCGAGACCATCCAGACGGTCGGCGATGCGGTGAAGTTCCTGGAGAAGAACTCGGCCGCCTGATCGGCCAAAACGTCCTTCGGGTCGACGCGGCGCGGGCGGGGTGGAAACACCCGACGCGCCGCTGTCGTTGTTCAAGCGGAACGGGTTCGGGATAGCGCGATGCGGCGGGTGGTGGTTACGGGTCTGGGGATGGTCACGCCGCTCGGCAGCGGAGTCGAGCACACCTGGAGCCGGCTGATCGCCGGCGACAGCGGCGCCGGGCCGATCACCACCTTCGAGACCTCGGACCTCGCCTGCCGCATCGCCTGCACGGTGCCGCTGGGCGACGGCAGCGACGGCACCTTCGATCCCGACGCCTGGATGGAGCCGAAGGAGCAGCGCAAGGTCGACCCGTTCATCGTCTTCGCGATGGCCGCCGCGGGCCAGGCGCTCGACGACGCCGGCTGGCACCCGACGAGCTACGAGGACCAGTGCGCCACCGGCGTGATGATCGGCTCCGGCATCGGCGGCATCGGCGGCATCTACGACGCCTCGGTGACCCTGAAGGACAAGGGCCCGCGGCGGATCTCGCCGTTCTTCATCCCCGGCCGCATCATCAACATGGCCTCGGGCCAGGTCTCGATCGCGCACGGGTTGAAAGGTCCGAACAGCGCCGTCGTCACCGCCTGCTCCACCGGCACGCACGCGATCGGCGACGCCGCCCGCCTGATCATGCTGGGCGATGCCGAGGTGATGGTCGCGGGCGGCGCCGAATCGCCGGTCGACCGGCTGTCGATCGCGGGCTTCGCCGCCTGCCGGGCGCTGTCCACCGGCTTCAACGACACGCCGACCAAGGCCTCGCGCCCCTACGACAAGGCCCGCGACGGCTTCGTGATGGGCGAAGGCGCCGGCGTGGTGGTGCTCGAGGAGTACGAGCACGCCAAGGCCCGCGGCGCCAAGATCTACGCCGAGGTGGTCGGCTACGGCATGTCGGGCGACGCCTACCACATCACCTCTCCCTCGCCGGACGGCGACGGCGCCTTCCGCTGCATGACGGCGGCCGTGAAGCGCGCCGGCATCGACCCGGGCGCGATCGACTACATCAACGCCCACGGCACCTCGACGCCGATGGGCGACGAGCTCGAGCTGCGCGCCGTCGAGCGCCTGCTCGGCGCCTCGGCCCAGGGCGTCGCGATGTCCTCGACCAAGTCCGCCGTCGGCCACCTCCTCGGCGCCGCCGGCGCGATCGAGGCGATCTTCTCGATCCTGACCATCCGCGACGGCGTCATCCCCCCGACCCTCAACCTCGACGACCCGAGCGTCGAGACCGCCCTCGACCTCGTCCCGCACGAGGCCAAGCGCCGGCGGGTGGACATCGCCCTGTCGAACTCGTTCGGGTTTGGCGGGACGAATGCGAGCTTGGTGATGCGGCGGGTTTGATCCTTTACAGCGACCTAAAGTTGAATAACATACCTACAGAAGCGGATTGGCTTGGTCCGCCATCTGAGGTAAATAATGGCGAGCTTGATCAATTCGTTTGCAGCGTATCCATCAAAGCCTCGCATTATATCTGATTGTTTTAATTTAGCAGCATTCGACTTGAAGGAAATCAACGACCCATTCCATTTGCGGCTTTGGGGAGAACGAGATCGTCGGTCAACCCTTAATATCACCTATCCTAGAGCATATTGATGCAAGTCAGCATCTAGTTGCAGACATAACAATCACAAATTTCAATGTCACATTTGAAATCGGTTATGCTATTGCAAAATCCAAGCCCGTCATTCTGACTATGAATAGTGGAATAGATAAAGAGAAGTATACATTTTCTCAAATTGGTATCTTTGACACCCTGGGCTATCTTGAATATCAAAATTCGTCTCAACTTTTAGATGTAGTCAATAGAGCGAGGCGCACGCCTGCATTAAAATTTACAAAAGCATTAGACCAAAATATTCCGGTGTTTATATTAGAGCCTCCGACTCGAACCGACGCAATGATGCGTTTAGTCGGAAGAGTTAAGAAAGCTCGACTTAAATTTCGTAGTTTCAATCCCTTTGAGGACATGAGATTGTCCGCTCCATTCGCGATGGAGCAGGTAAGTAAATCTCTTGGAGTGATAGTACCCATTCTCTCTTCTGATGAGAAAGACGCCGATATCCACAATATTAGAGCGGCCTTCGTCGCTGGCCTAGCTTATGGTCTAGAAAAAAAATTGCTCCTTATCCAGAATGACGGAGGGCCTGCCCCTCTCGATGTTCGTGACTTTGTTCAGACGTATCGAAATTTTACTCAAATCGATGAGTTCGTACACGATTTTGCTTTTGAGTTTTACGAACTCAAAGGAAGTGCCGTCAGAGAAGAAATAGAAAACAAAAACTTTCTAGCGGATCTGCGCCTCGGCGACCCAATGGCAGAAAACGAAGACTCTACACTCTCGCAATACTACTTGCGAACTGATGAATTTCACCGCGCAATGCGTGGTGAAGTCAATTTGATTGTCGGACGCAAAGGAACTGGAAAGACAGCTCTATTTTTGCAGCTTGTATCTCGCTTTAGTCAGAACAACAAAAACATAGTTGTTGATTTACACCCCGAAGCCTTCCAACTACTTAAACTAAAAGACGATGTTCTAAGTTATCTTGCAGAAGGAGCCCAGAGTCATTTGATAACAGCACCCTAGGAATACATTATTTTGATGGAAATTTGCTATAAAATACTTGAGAAAGACAAGAAGTTCCACTATCGGGATGTCAAGCTTAAGCGGCTATATGATGATCTAGAAAGTAGCTTTGGATCAGATAGTTTAGGCGAAGCAGCTGATTTCTCAGAAAGACTTTCGATTTTATCTGAATCAATTGCCGAGAAATTTCATGAAATAAAGCTGTCCGATGCAGGCTCATCGGATTTCAAGCTGAGTAATTCACAGATAACTCAGTTGATATATCTCAGTGACATTAGACAGTTGAGGGAAAAGGTCACTCAATACTTACTGCAGAAAGATTCGATTTGGATATTGCTCGATAACTTAGATAAAGGCTGGGCATCTCATGGCGTATCCAAAACCGACGTGTTAATGTTGAGGTGTTTGATTGACGCAAACCGAAAAATACAACGCGAACTTTCCAAAAAGGCAGTTTTAATCAGCGCTATTGTCTTCATCCGAAACGATATATACGAATTGCCTGTAAGAAGATCTTCTGATTTCGGTAAGGAACTTCGAGCTTCTCTGGATTGGCAAGACCGAGATCTTCTCAGAGAAATGATGAGAAAAAGATTTGTTCAAAATGATTTTTATAAGGATAAGACGTTTTCGGACATCTGGTCGGTTCTGTGTATATCCCATATATCAGGAGAGGAAACATCAAACTATATAATAGATCGATGCCTTATGAGACCGAGAAATCTATTGAAGGCTTTCTCGTTGTGCCGTGGCATTGCTGTGAATATGGGCCATGATTCGATTCTACGTGACGACATTATCAAAGGCCTAGAAGCATACTCCAATGACGTCCTCGCTGATGCAAACCGCGAGCTTATTGATATTGAAGTTGATGCAGATAAAATTTTGTATCGATTTTTTGAAGAGAACGAACTTCATAGAAAAACTGAAGTTATCTCGATGTTCGCGAAGCACAAGCTAACTAACGAAAAAAGCCTACAAATTGTTAATCATCTTCTGTACTATGGATTTTTTGGTATCCGCAGGGGTGGCCATCAGGACTTGTCATATATAATCTTGGATATGACATGACGAAGATGAACATAATAGTAGAAAAACTCGAAGATCCTTTACTTGTTTTAAATCCAGCATTTCATGCGTCGCTTCGTATTCGGGGTTCGACGGATCTTCTTTTGTTAAGCGACTTTCAACAATAAATACCGAATAGGATCTTCTTATTTAAAAACGCTCACCACCCCCGCCGCTCCCCCGCATCCGGCACGCGCCCCTGCGGCGTGAGCCCGTGCACCACCTCCGGCAACACCTGAGACAGCTGCGACAGCAGCGAGTCCCGGTCCATCCCGGTCTGGCTCTGGAGCGCGCCGAGGGTGTCGGGGCCGAGCGCGCGGGCGAGGTCGTGGGGCTCGATGCTGCGGTTGCTGCCGTGGCCGATCCACGAGTCGATCACGTCGGCGAGGCCGCCCTGGCGGAAGCGGTCGACGAGGCCGTCGAGCCCGCCGGTCTCGCCCGATGTTTCATATGAAACATTTCCTGATTGAGGAACATTGGCTCGGTCGCCGGGACCGTCGAGCATGCCGGAGAGATCGCTGAAATCGCCGGGCGGCAGCGGCGCGTCGCGGCGGCCGCCCTCCTGGTCGAAGCCGCCGATGTCGCCGGGATCCTGGGCGGAATCGTCGGCGGAGTGGCCGGGATCGCGGCCGTAGGGACCGGCGCCGCCGGAGCGCTCGGTGTCGGGGC
>NZ_VRUV01000316.1:0-5447 GCF_008039455.1 Methylobacterium sp. WL116 | reverse complement strand
GCCCTCGTCGTTGGCGACGAGCGTCGTCGCGAGGTTCGCGAGCAGGGCGCGGTCGCCGACGACGCGCGATCCACGGAGGAGCGCGCGCTCGCCCATTGCGCCGCATGGTGCGTCCGCGCCGCGGCCAGCGAAAACGCGCTCGAGCTTGCGGCGAGCGCCGCCCTGCACAAGGTCGCGTCGGGGATCGTCCGTCATCGCGGCAAGCTCGTCGGCGACCGCGCCCTGCTCGCGAACCTCGCGACGACGCTCGTCGCCAACGACGAGGGCAGCCGCCGGATCGGCTGCCTGATCGAGCCGTGGTTCGCCGAGGCCGTGGCGCGGGAGGGCTACGTTCCGGTCCGTGCGCAGGCCGCGCCGATCGTGATGAACGTCAAGGGCGCCTCCGCCTCGGGCAAGAGCACGATGCGTCCGCTCCAGCGGGCGCTGGCCCGGCGGCTCGGCGAATCCTGGTCTGATTTCGCGGTGATCACCCCCGACATCTGGCGCAAGTTCCTGCTCGACTACGATTCGATCGGCGATGCGATCGGCTATGCCGGCACGCTCACGGGCCACGAGGTCGAGATCGTCGACCGCAAGCTCGATCGCTACATGGCGCGCAAGGCCCGCGAGGGGCGGATGTCGCATCTGCTGATCGACCGGTTCCGGTTCGATAGCTTCAACGCGGATTCGCGCACGCAGGACGGCAGCCAGTTGCTGACCCGCTTCGGCCACCGCGTCTTCATGCTGTTCATGATCACGCCGCCCGACGCCACCGTCGAGCGCGCCTGGATCCGCGGGCGGATCTTCGGCCGCTACAAGGCGGTGGACGATCTTCTCGCCCACAACGTCGAGGCGTTCACCGGGATGCCGGAGCTGTTCTTCACCTGGGCGGCCAAGGCCGGCAAGCAGGTGCATTACGAGTTCCTCGACAACAGCGTGCCGCAGGGCGAGCGCCCGCGCACGGTCGCCTTCGGCGAGAACGGCGACCTCACCGTGCTCGATGCCGGCTGCCTCATCGACATCGCGCGCTACACCAAGATCAACATCGACGCGCTCTCGCCGGCGGAGGTCTATCCCGACGCCGCAGCCCTGGCGCCGGAACGGAACACCGGCTTCCTGCGCCAATGCGCCCGGCGGCTGCGCTCGGTCCGCTTCGCCGAGGCCGGCTCGGGCCGGGTCTATGCCCGTTTCGAGGCGGGGCGCCTCGCCTGCCTCGACCGCGCCGCGTTCGACCGCGCCTGCCACGATCCGGAGACCCGCGCGGCGCTCGCGGCCTTCGGCGCCGAACGCCCCGAAGCGGTGCCGGTCTCCGACGTGCCCCCCGAGATCCTGTCGCAGGACCGGACCGAGACGCTCGGTGCCTGGGTCCATCCGAGCCGGATGACGGTCCCGGCCTGACACGATCCTTCGCGGCGTCGCAACCGTGGGGTGTTACCGATCGGTCACAACGGCCGCTCGGTTTTCATCGTGAGTTGTGGAGCGGTGCCGCTGGTCTCCTCCATGGAAACGGTGCCGAAACGGGCTGGTCCCCTAGGGGGCGCGAGGCTGGCCGCCGCCCGACACCCCGTTCCAGCCTGGAACGTTTCGAAGTTACCCTGGAATGTTTCCATAAGATAGAAATTGTGTTGCCGCGAGAACTTACCGATAACCCGATCACGCCGCCGTGATGCGCAAGTCAACGCGGCGGGTCTCTGCTGTTTCGTGTCGCGTCTAGGGTCGGCAAGATGATTCATTACTGTCCGTCCGTCGTGCGGTCCGCGTCCGCACGTCGGTGCCGCAGCGCTCTGATCGTCGCTCTTCTGTCGACGACATGCGCGATTTCGGTCGTGTCCTCCGCCTCGGCCCAGCCCGCGCAGACGACCGACATCGAGCTCGGCGAGCTGAGCGTCACCGGCGAGGGCGCCGGCCGCAGCCTCGGCGGATCGCTCTACGGTCCCGGCGGCGCGTCCGGTGCCGTGCCCGGCTACGTCGCCAGCCGCAGCACCGTCGCCACGAAGACCGACACGCCGATCGTGGAGACGGCGCAGTCGATCTCGGTGATCGGGCGCAAGCAGATCGAGGATCAGAACGCGCTCACCATCAACCAGGCCCTGCGCTACACGCCCGGCGTCACGACCGAGCAGCGCGGCGGCGCCGGCTCGACCCGGCTCGAGCAGTTCCTGATCCGCGGCTTCAACGCGCCGGTCTTTCTCGACGGCATGGCGCTGATCGCCAGCCGCGACGCCAACGCGACGATCGATCCTTACCGCCTCGAGCGGGTCGACGTGATCAAGGGGCCCGCCTCGGTGCTCTACGGGCAGTCGGGGCCGGGCGGCATCGTCAACCTCGTCTCGAAGGTCCCGCAATTCGTCCGCCACGGCGAGGTCTTCGTCCAGGGCGGCGGCTTCAACGAGGTGCGCGGCGGCATCGACGTCGGCGGCCCGATCCAGTCCGAGGTGCCCTGGCTCGCCGACCAGTTCGCCTACCGCATCGTCGGCGCGGGCTGGAACGGGGACGGCCCGGTGGACACGACGCGGGTCGATCGCGCCCTGATCAACCCGAGCGTCACCTGGCGGCCCTCCACCGACACCCAGCTGACGATCATCGGCAACTACCAGCGCGATCCGTTCTCCGGCTTTTACGGCGGCTTCCCGGCGGTGGGCACCGTGTTTCCGCGCAACTTCGGCAGCGGCGTGATCGGGCGACTGCCGGTGAACTTCTACGACGGCGACCGCAACATCGAGCGCTCGGACCGGACCCAAGCGTCGATCGAGTACCTCTTCGACCACCGCTTCAACGAGAACCTGCGCTTCCACTCGGCCGGGCGCTACCTGCGGACGCAAGGCGATTACCGCAGCGTCTACAGCGCGTTCAGCCCCCGCAACGGCCCGTTCGCCACCGGCCCGCTGCTGCCGCGCGCCGTCATCGGCAACATCGTCGCGGCCGAAGCCTACACGATGGATTCGAACGTCGTGGCCAACTTCGACACCGGCCCGATCGCCCACACGGCGCTCCTCGGCGTCGACCACCGCACCTTCAGCACGCGCGCCAGCGGGACGCCGTTCCCGAACGCGCCGGACCTGAACGCGCTCGCGCCGAACTACGAAATGAACATCCCGTTCCCGGCCATCAACACGACCTCGCGCGTCGACGCGCAGCAGACCGGCGTCTACTTCCAGGATCAGATGAAGGTCGACGGCCTGATCCTGACATTGGGCGGGCGCTACGACGTCGCCCGCCAGACCGGCCCGACCCGGTCGTTCACCGCGACGGGAAGCACGCTGACGCTGCAGGACGCGGCCTCCGACGCCTTCACGGGCCGGGCGAGCCTGCTCTACCTGTTCCAGTCCGGCGTCGCGCCGTACGTGTCCTACAGCCAGGCCTTCGAGCCGATCGTCGCCGGCCGGGTGTTCGACACCGCCTTCGGCACCGTCGGGCGGGTGCCCGACCCGCAGCTCAGCGACCAGTACGAGGCCGGTATCAAGTACCAGCCGCCGGGCACCGACATCCTCCTCACCGCCGCATTCTTCGACATCCGCCAGTCGAACCGGACGACGGCCGACACCACGCTCGGCCGCCCCACCGGCTTCGTGCTGCAGACCGGCGAGGTCGGCGTACAGGGCGTCGAGTTCGAGGCGCGGGCGAACCTCACCGAAGGCGTGACCCTGATCGGCGGCTTCTCGCTCCTCGACATCCGCAACGTACGCGACGACGGCCGGACCGCCAACGACCTCGCGCCCGGCCAGACGGTGCCGCTGCAGGGGCGCCGCCCGGTGCTGGTGCCGGATTCCACCGCCTCGCTTCTGGCGACCTACCGCTTCCTCGACGGGCCGATGCTCGGCCTCGAGGTCGGCGGCGGCGTCCGCTATCTCGGCCCGTCCTGGGGCGACGCGGCCAACACCTTCAAGGTGCCGGAAAGCATGCTGGTCGACGCCGTGGTCTCCTACGACCTGAAGAACCTCGACCCGACGCTGGCCGGCTTCTCGATGCAACTGAACGCCAACAACCTGCTCGACGACACCTACGTCAGCGGCTGCAACGGCTACACCAGCTGCTATTACGGGCTGCCGCGCACGGTCTACGCCACGCTCCGCTACCGCTGGTAGGACGCGAAACCATGCGCAACGGCTTCCGGCAATCGATGGCGTGGCTGCACGCCTGGTCCGGCCTCGTCGTCGGCTGGGTGCTGTTTTCCGTCTTCGTCACCGGCACGGCGAGCTACTACCGCTCGGAGATCTCGCAATGGATGCGGCCGGAACTGAGGGCCGGGGCTCCGCTGAGCCCGGTCGCCCTCGGGCACGCCGCCGACCTCGCCCGCGCCTATCTCGAGGCGCAGGCGAAGGGCGCGCGCAGCTGGTTCATCACCCTGCCGAGCCCGGACCGGCCGACCCTCGACCTGTTTTGGCGCCGCAAGCCCGGCACCCCGCCGGGCCAGGCGATGCTCGATCCCGCGACCGGCGCCGCGGTCGCCGTCCGCGACACCCGCGGCGGCGACTTCCTCTACCGCTTCCACTTCGAGCTCAGCATGGCGCCGCTCTGGGGCCGCTGGATCGTCGGAATCTGCGCGATGATTATGCTCGTCGCGCTGGTCTCCGGGATCGTCACCCACCGGCGGATCTTCGTCGACCTGTTCACCTTCCGCCGTCACGCCAAGTCGGCGCAGCGCGGCTGGCTCGACGCGCACAACGTGACCGGGGTGCTGGCGCTGCCGTTCCACCTGATGATCACCTATACGGGGATCGTGACGCTGGCGCTGATGTACATGCCCTGGGGCGTCACCACCGCCTATCGCGGCGACGCGCAGGCCTTCTTCGCCGAATCCGGCCAGATCACCGCCGCCCGCCCGCCCGCCGGACGCCCCGCGCCGCTCGCCCCGTTCGGCCCGATGGTCGAGCGCGCGCTCGCGATGAACGCCGAGCCGCTGGAGCGGATCACCGTGCAGAACCCGGGCGACGCCAACGCGACGGTCGTGGCGGTGTTCGAGGAGCCGCATGGCCTGAGGCACCGCCATCCGCAGGTGGCGTTCGACGGCACCAGCGGCGCGGTGATCGAGACCTTGGGCGCGATGAAGCCCGCCGCCGGCACCTTCACCGCGATGGTCGGCCTGCACGAGGCGCATTTCGCCGGGCCGGCCCTGCGCGTGCTGTTCTTCCTCAGCGGCGCGATGGGCGCGGCCATGGTGGCGACCGGGCTGATCCTCTGGACGGTGGCGCGGGTGCCCAAGCCCGGCACCGCGACGCGGGCGCATCTCGGGATGCGGCTGGTGCAGGCGCTCAACGTCGGCACCATCGCCGGGCTGCCGATCGCCATCGCCGGCTACTTCCTGGCCAACCGCCTGCTCCCGCTCGGGATGGCGGAGCGCAAGGAGGCCGAGGTGACGGTCTTCTTCGGCGCCTGGATCCTGGCCACGCTGGTGCCGCTGGCCCTGCCGCCGCGAACCGGATGGACCGCGATGCTCGCGACCGCGGCCGCGCTGCTCGCCCGCGCGG
>NZ_VRUV01000315.1:0-5464 GCF_008039455.1 Methylobacterium sp. WL116 | reverse complement strand
AGAAGGAGCCGCCCCCGCCGCCCCCGGAGCAGGCCGCACCCTACGACCGCGACCTCACGCGGCTGTCCGAGATCATCGGATCGCTGGCCTTCCTGCGCGAGCTGTGCGCGGGTGCCGACGCCGCCGAGTGGCCGAACCGGATGAAGGCGCTGATCGAGGCCGAGGGCGTCACGCCCGGGCGGCGCGACCGCCTCGCCGGGGCGTACAACCGCGGCTACCGCGGCTACGCCTCCACCTACCGCGTCTGCACGCCGGCCGCGCACGAGGCGGCGGGCCGCTTCGTCGCCGAGGGGGAGCGCCTGTCGCACGCGCTGGCCGGCCGTTTCGGCGGTTGATGCAAACCGGCCACACGGCAGAAGCATCCGGGGAAACCGTCGTATTCGACCATCCGCGTTAACCGCTTCGCAATTCCCGGCTGGTCGCGGACCCGTGAGCCGCCTATCATCCTTTCCGTACGCCGGGCCTCCAGCCCGCGCGCAACGGATACGACGCGCCATGCAGAACAGCACTCAGACCGCCCCGTTCGAAGCCGACGTGGACGAGAAGCGCGCCGCCCTGGGCTACGTGTCCGAGGCGTTCGCCGAGGGCTGCCTCGACGGTCTCGACGGCGACTGCATGGCTCAGGCGGCCCTGTTCGCCGCCTTCCAGGAACTGGTCATGACCTACGGCGAGGAGGCGACCGCCCGCTACGCCGAGGGATTCCCCGAGCGCATCCGCGGCGGCGCCTTCACCACCGCGCTCCAGCACTGATCCCGATGCCGCGGCTGGCGCGGGCTCAGGCCCGTGCCAGCGCCTCCTCGAAGGTCACGGCCTCGCCGCGCGACGGCGCGGTCAGCACACCGTCCCACATCACGCGGGCCCCGCGCACCACCGTCCCCACCGGCCATCCGGTCACGGTCTTGCCGTCGTAGGGCGTCCAGGCGCTCTTCGAGGCGATCCAGGCATTGCGGATCGTCTCGCGGCGCTTGAGGTCGACCACCGTCACGTCGGCGTCGTAGCCGATCGCGAGCCGCCCCTTGCGTGCGATGCCGAACAGGCGCTTCGGCCCGGCGCTCGTCAGGTCGACGAAGCGCTCGAGCGACAGCCGTCCGGCCGCGACGTGGTCGAGCATGATCGGCACCAGCGTCTGCACCCCGGTCATCCCCGAGGGCGAGTCCGGATAGGGCTTGACCTTCTCGTCGAGCTGGTGCGGCGCGTGATCCGAGCCGAGGATGTCGGCGACGCCCTGCCCGAGACCCCACCAGATCCTTCGGCGATGCGCATCGCCGCGGACCGGCGGGTTCATCTGCACGAGCGTGCCGAGCCGCGCATAGGCCTCGTCGCCGTCGAGGGTGAGGTGATGCGGCGTCACCTCGACGCTCGCCACGTCCTTGTGGTCGGCGAGGTAGTCCATCTCGTCGCCGGTCGAGATGTGCAGGATGTGGATGCGGGCGCCGGTCTCCCGCGCCAAGGCCACCAACCGCCGCGTCGCCGCCATCGCCACCTCCGGCGAGCGCCAGACCGGGTGCGAGGACGGGTCGCCGGGGACGCGGAGATCCTTGCGCGCGCGCAGCATCGGCTCGTCCTCGGAGTGGAAGGCGGCGCGGCGGCGGATCGCCGTGAGGATGGCGCGCACGCCCGCATCGTCCTCGACCAGCAGCGACCCGGTCGAGGACCCGACGAACACCTTGATGCCGGCGGCGCCGGGCAGCCGCTCCAATTCGGCGAGCTGCGCCACGTTCTCGTGGGTGCCGCCGACCCAGAACGCGAAATCGCAATGCATCCGGTGATGCGCGCGGGCCACCTTGTCGGCGAGCGCGTCCGCGCTGGTGGTGAGCGGGTTGGTGTTCGGCATCTCGAACACGGCGGTGACGCCACCCATCACGGCCGCCCGCGAGCCGGATTCGAGATCTTCCTTGTGGTCGAGGCCGGGCTCTCGGAAATGCACCTGGGTGTCGATCACGCCGGGCAGCAGGTGCAGGCCGGCGCAATCCTGCCGCTCGGCACTGGCTGCCTGCGCGAGGTCGCCGGTCGCCGCGATGCGCCCGCCGCGGATGCCGAGGTCGGCAAGGTGCGTCCCGTCCTGATTCACCACCGTGCCGCCGGAGAGGACGAGGTCGAAGGGCTGGTCCATCGGGGATGCCATCGGAAACGCCTTGGTTGAGGCCGGGTCCCGGGCGGCTTATGTCACGCCTCATCCTCGCGCAATCGCGCGGCCTTAAAGGCCCGATCGGGCCGAGTGAGGACTTGCCATGCCGATTGCCCTGCTGCCGGACCGCGCCCTCGTCACCGTGACCGGGCCGGACGCCACCGCCCTGCTCCAGGGCGTGATCACCTGCAACGTCGACACGCTGGGCGAGGCGGAGGCGCGCCTCGGCGCCCTGCTGACGCCGCAGGGCAAGATCCAGTTCGACTTCCTGATCTCGCGGATCGGCGACGGGTACCGCCTCGACGTGCCGGCCGAGCAGGCTGCGGCGCTCGCCAAGCGCCTGACCCTCTATCGCCTGCGCGCGAAGGTCGAGATCGCGGTCGATCCGACCATCGCCATCGCCGCATCCTGGGACGGCGCCACCACTGCCGTCGAGGTCGACGCCGTGGCCGACGCCCGGGCCGAAGGCCTCGGCGCGCGGCTCTACGCGGCGGCGGGCGCCTTCTCCGCGGACGCGTCCGAAGCGGAGTACCACGCTCACCGCATCGCGCTCGGGATCCCCGAGGGCGGGCGCGACTTCCCGTTCAGCGACGCCTTCCCGCACGAGGCGCTGATGGACCAGCTCGGCGGCGTCGACTTCCGCAAGGGCTGCTACGTCGGCCAGGAGGTGGTCTCGCGGATGCAGCACCGCGGCACAGCCCGCACCCGCATGCTGCCCGCCACCTATCCCGCGGGCGAGGCGGCCGCGCCCGGCTCCGAGATCACCGCCGGCGCCAAGGTGCTCGGCGTGACGGGGAGCCGTGCCGCCGGGCGCGGCCTCGCGATGCTGCGCCTCGACCGGCTCGCCGACGCGATCGCGGCCGGCGAGCCCCTGCGTGCCGACGGCAAGGTGCTGACCGTGGAGCGCCCGGCCTTCGCCAGCTTCGCGATGCCGGACGTCGCGGCGGGCTGAATGACCGAGGCATCGCATCCGGTCGAAGGCCTCGTCCGCCATCCCGACGGCTGCGCCCGGTGCTGGTGGGCGGGGCTCGATCCGCTCTACGTCGCCTATCACGACGGCGAATGGGGCGTGCCCGAGCACGACGGCCGCGCGCTCTACGAGAAGCTGATTCTCGACGGCTTCCAGGCCGGGCTGTCGTGGATCACGATCCTGCGCCGGCGCGACGGCTTCCGCCGCGCCTTCGCCGCGTTCGATCCAGAGGCCATCGCGCGCTTCACCGAGGCCGACGTGGAGCGGCTGATGCAGGACACCGGCATCATCCGCAACCGCGCCAAGATCGTCGGCACCGTCGCCGGCGCCCGCGCCTGGCTGCGGATCGAGGAGCGCGGATCCGGTTTCTCGCGCTTCCTGTGGGATCACCTGCCGGACGGCCGGCCGATCCAGGGCAGCGCGCGGACCCGCAGCGAGATCCGGACCGAGACCGACGTGTCGCGGCGGATCGCCAAGGCGCTGAAGGCCGAAGGCTTCGCCTTCTGCGGCCCGGTGATCGTCCACGCCTTCATGCAGGCGGTCGGCATGGTCAACGATCACCTCGTCGGCTGCCATCGCCACGCGCCCTGCGCCGCGCTGGCGGAGCCGGGCCGTTGAGCGCGGTGCAGCCGCGGGCGTGGCAGCGGATGCTGTCGGGCCGCCGCCTCGACCTGCTCGACCCTTCCCCCCTCGACATCGAGGTGGCCGACATCGCCCACGGGCTCGCCCGCGTCGCCCGCTGGAACGGGCAGACCGCGGGGCCGCACGTCTTCTCGGTGGCGCAGCACTCGCTGCTGGTCGAGGCGGTCGGCCTGCATCTCACGCCCGGGTGCACGCCGGCACAGGGCCTCGAGCTGCTGCTGCACGATGCGCCGGAATACGTCGTCGGCGACATCATCTCGCCGTTGAAGGCCGCGATCGGCGATTCCTACAAGGGCGTCGAGCGCCGCCTGCTCGCTGCGATCCGCCGGCGCTTCGGGCTCGAGGCGCCGACCCCGGCCTTCGCCCGCCTGGTCAAGCGTGCGGACCGGGTGGCGGCGCATGCCGAGGCGGTGCGGCTCGCCGGATTCGCGCCGGACGAGGCGACGCGCTACTTCGGGCGGCACGAGACCTTGCCCGAGCCGGTCCTCGCCCTGCTCGACCCCTGGCCGACCGCGCAGGCGCAGGCCCGTTATCTAGACCGTTTCGCCGAGCTCGCGAAATCCTGACACCCGACCTAGAACCCGGACCCGAGATGCCGACGCTGCACGTCTGCCCCCTGTCGCGCCTGCCCGAGACCATCGCGGCGACCGGGGCGAGCCACGTCCTGACGCTGCTCAACCTGCCCTCGGCGCCGGAGCGGCCGGCGACGATCGCCGAGGGCTGCCACGCGGTGGTCGGCGTCAGCGACATCGCGGTCGCGACGGACGGGTACGTTCTCCCGGCCGAGGACCACGTGCGCGCCATCCTCGACTTCGTCGCGGCGTGGCCGCGCGAGAAGCCGATGGTGATCCACTGCTACGCCGGCATCAGCCGCTCGACCGCCGCGGCCTACATCGCCGCCTGCGCCCTCGATCCCGCCCGCGACGAGGCCGAGGCCGCCGCGGCGTTACGCCTCGCGTCGCCGTCGGCGACGCCGAACCGCCTGTTCGTCGAGATCGCCGACCGGCTGCTCGGCCGCGACGGCCGGATGGTCTCGGCCGTCGCCGCGATCGGCCGCGGGGCGGACGCCTTCGAGGGCACGCCGTTTCGTTTCGAGCTCGGCTGACCGGTCGAGCCCACCGGCATACCGGTGTGGCGCAAACGTCGCCGCCGGCTGGAAAAACCGCGTGTCTCCGCCCGCCGCGAAGGCACGTGGGGTTGTGGCGGTCGCCGCCTCCGCCTTAGAACCGCACCAAAGGATCCTGTAGGGATGACCGAAAGCCGACCCGACGCGACCGCGATCGCCGCCGACACGCCCTTCGAGAAGGCCCTGGAGCAGCTCGAGGACATCGTCCGCCGCCTGGAGAAGGGCGACGTGGCGCTGGACGAATCGGTGACGATCTACGAGCGCGGCGAGGCGCTGAAGCGCCACTGCGAGATGCTGCTGAAGCGGGCCGAGGCCCGCATCCAGCGCATCACCCTGACACCCGACGGGCGCGCCGAAGGCGTCGCACCCCTGGACGTCGATTGAGATGCGCCGTGCTCGAGCACCGCAGCCTCGTTCGGCGTTCGAGATCGATATGAGGCCGAACCCGTGACGCAGACCCCCTCGATGCCGGCCCCCTCGATTTTGGACGGTTTGTCCGAGACGTCCGCGTTGCGGTTGCTTCCGGAGAGCGATCTCCGGGCGGTGGCGGACGCGGTTCGCTCGGAGATGATCGAGGCCGTGTCGGTGACGGGCGGTC
>NZ_VRUV01000314.1:0-5482 GCF_008039455.1 Methylobacterium sp. WL116 | reverse complement strand
GGCCCAGGCCGCACCGTTCGCACCCGCTCCGCTTGCCGGGGCCCCCGCCGACGTGGTCCAGGCGCAGTATGGCTACGGCTACGGTCACGGCCCCCGTCATTTCGGCCACGGCCCGCGCCACTTCGGCTACGGCCCGCCGCGCCCCCGCCACTTCGGCTGGGGCGGCCCGCGCTTCGGCCATCATCACCATCATCGCGGATACGGCTACGGCCGCGGCTACGGATACGGCCGCGGCGGCTGGTAGGCGAGACCGGGCCGGTGGTGAGAACCACCGGCCCCTTTCATGTCGTCGGGGCGATCCGCTCGAGCACAACCGGTCCCTCGGGCGGCCCCTCGGCTGGCGTCGCCCGGAAGCTGTAGGCCGCCCGCAACGCGGCCTCGGCCCGATCCGCCGCCGCCGCGTCGGCCGCGTGCACGATCCCGAGCCGTCCGCTCGCATCGCCCGGCCGGGCGAGCTGCGTGAATCCCACGCGCCCGTCGATCCCGTCCTCCGGCCGGGTCCGGCCGCCGCCGAGGCCGATCACCGCGAGCCCGA
This sequence comes from Methylobacterium sp. WL116, assembly GCF_008039455.1. NCBI lineage: Bacteria > Pseudomonadati > Pseudomonadota > Alphaproteobacteria > Hyphomicrobiales > Methylobacteriaceae > Methylobacterium > Methylobacterium sp. WL116. Next base: position 4,947 of record NZ_VRUV01000314.1, on the reverse strand, counting down.
TCGCGCGGGTCGCGACCCGTTCCACCGTGCCGACCGCGCGCACCTCGCGGATCACCGGCGCGGCCGGAAGGTGCTTTGCCGGCTTCTCGATCAGGTCGGCCGGGCCGCCGAGCGCCGAGACCATGCGCGAGAAGCGCTCTGCCGCCCGCCCCGAGGACAGGCTCGCCTCCAGCCGCACCGCGGCGTCGCGCGTGTCGGGTGCGAGCCCGCCGGCCACCAGCATCTCGGCCGCCAGCGCCAGCGTCACCGCGTGGAAGCGCGGCTCGCGGTGCCCGGTGAGGTAGTCGACCGCGTAGGCGATCTCCAGCCCGTTGCCAGCGGCATGCGCCAGCGGCGCGTCCATATCGGTGATCAGCGCGACGGTGCGCAGGCCGGCGCCGTTCGCCACCGCGACGATGCTGTCGGCGAGCGCCCGCGCCTCTCCCATCCCGGCCATGAAGGCGCCGGAGCCGACCTTCACGTCCATCACGAGGCCGTCGAGCCCGGCCGCGAGCTTCTTGGCGAGGATCGAGGCGGTGATGAGATCGAGCGATTCCACCGTGCCGGTCACGTCGCGGATCGCGTAGAGCTTCCGGTCGGCCGGCGCGAGGTCCGCGGTCTGGCCGATGATGGCGCAGCCGACCTCCGAGACGACCCGGCGGAACCGGGCGAGATCGGGCGTCGCGTCGTAGCCGGGAATGCTGGCGAGCTTGTCGAGGGTGCCGCCGGTATGGCCGAGGCCGCGGCCCGAGATCATCGGCACGTAGCCGCCGCAGGCCGCGACCATCGGCGCGAGCACGAGGCTGACCGCGTCGCCGATCCCGCCGGTGGAGTGCTTGTCGAGGACGGGGCCGGGGAGGTCCCAGGCGAGCACGTGGCCGGACCGCGTCATCGCCTGCGTCAGCGCCACCCGTTCGGCCACCGACATCCCGCGCAGGAACACCGCCATGGCGAAGGCCGCCGCCTGGCCCTCGCCGACGCGCCCGTCGGTCAGGCCGGCGACGAAGCCGGCGATCTCGTCGGCGTCGAGCGCCTTCCCGTCGCGCTTGTCCCGGATGGTCTCCTGCGGAAGCCTCATGACGTCCCCTCCGGGGTCGCGGCGGCCATCAGCACGCCGAACAGGCTGCTGGCGCCGAGCCGGACCGTGGCGGGGCTCGCCCAATCCGGCCCCATGATCTTGTCGGCGAGCGCGAGGTAGGCGGCGGCGTCGGCGAGCGTCCTCAGGCCGCCCGAAACCTTGAGGCCGCCGCGCCCGGCCTCGCGGATCGCGCGCAGCATGGTCTCGGCCGCCTCGGGCGTCGCCGAGACCGGGCTCTTGCCGGTCGAGGTCTTGATGAAGTCGGCGCCGGCCGCGAGCGACAGCCGGCTCGCCGCGGCGATCGCGTCCGCGGTGCGCAGTTCCCCGGTCTCGAGGATCACCTTCAGGCCGGATTTCGGGCAGGCCTCGCGCACCGCCTCGACCATCAGGCGGGCGGTCTCCGCATCGCCGCGCAGCAGCGCCCCGTAGGGCAGGACAAGGTCGATCTCGTGCGCGCCGTCCCGCAACGCCTCCGCCGTATCGTCGACCGCGCGGTCCACGTCCTCGCCGCCCGCGGGAAAGTTGATCACCGTGGCGATCCGCACCGGGCCGCCAGCCAGCAAGCGCGCCGCCTGATGCACGAATTGCGGCCAGACGCAGATGGCGGCGACGCCGCCCGCGCGGGCATCCCGGCAGAGCCCGTCGATCTGCGTGGCCGTGCAGGTGTCGCCGAGATCCGTCAGGTCGAGGAGCGCGAGGGCGCGGCGCGCGACCAGGGCCGGGTCGAAGGTCGGATCGGTCATGCGGGCGGACTCTCGAAGGGGCCGAGGCTCATGGATCGCCAGCGGGCAGGGCGGCGACGAAGCTTCGGATCAGGCGGATCAGGTCGGCGGCGGCGGCGGTCGCGGCCTGCTTGGTCTCGGCATGGTGCGGGTCGCCGTCGCCGATGCCGGCGGCGCGGTTCGTCACCACCGACACGGCGGCGACGGGCAGGCCGAGGAAGCGGGCGAGGATCACCTCCGGCACCGTCGACATGCCGACGAGGTCGGCGCCGAGCCGGCCGGCCATCCGCACCTCGGCCGGGGTCTCGAAGGACGGCCCGGAGAACCAGGCGTAGACGCCCGCGGGAAGGGGGATGCCGCAGGCCGCCGCCGCGGCGTCGAGCCGGGCATTGAGGGCGGGGTCGTAGGCCCGCACCATCGGCACGAAGCGGGCGTCGCTCGGCTCGCCGATCAGCGGGTTCATCCCCGACAGGTTGAGGTGGTCGGACAGCCGCACGAGGCTGCCGGGACCGGCCTCCGGCATCAGCGAGCCGGAGGCGTTGGTGAGCAGCAGGCAGGCGGCGCCGAGCGCCATCGCCGCGGCGATCGGGATGCGCATCGCGGCCGCGTCGCCGTGCTCGTAGGCGTGGGCCCGGCCCTCGAGCACCAGCACCGGGCGCCCGGCGATCACGCCGCGATGCAGCCGCCCGCGATGGCCGCTGACGCCGGCGCCCGGAAAGCCGGGGATGTCGGCATAGGGCAGCGATACCGCGTCCGCGAGCGCGTCCGCGAGCCCGCCGAGCCCGGTGCCGGCGACGATGGCGCAAGCGTAGGGCCCGGCAAAGCCCGCCGCGCGCAGGGTCTCGACCGCATCAGCCACCGAGCGTCTCCGGTCCGAAGGAGGCCGGCAGCAGCGCCGCGAGGGTGAAGCTCTCCGCGACCCCGCCGGGCCCTGCGGCGTGGATCGGCGTCTCGGGGGCGGCGAACTCGCGGATGCGCTGGCGGCAGGCGCCGCAGGGCGTGACGAGGCCGCTGCCGTCGCCGAGCACCAGGATCTCGCGGATGCGCCGGCCGCCGGCCAGGATCATCGCGGCGATCGCCCCGGCCTCGGCGCAGGTGCCGACCGGGTAGGCCGCGTTCTCGACGTTGCAGCCGGCATGGATCGCGCCGTGCTCGTCGCGGAGCGCCGCGCCGACCGCGAAGCGCGAGTACGGCGCGTGCGCCCGGGCGCGGGCCGCGGCGGCGGCGTCGAACAGGGCGGCGAGGTCGAGAGGGGAGGAGCCCGGCATCCGCGATCATTGGCACCGGCCGTGCCGGGCTGTCGAGAGGGCGGGCGAGGCGGCAGGGGCGTGCGCGCCGCCGGCTTTCGCTCGCCGAGCGCGCGTTCTAGAACGCTGGGAACGATTGTCATCATCCGGGGACGACGATGCTGGGCCGTTACGAGCGCGGAGCGGGGGGCGAGGCGGTCGTCGCCTATGGCGACGGCACGATGCGGGTGGTCAAGCCCGGCGCCTTCGTGCGCTGCGCCACCACCGGCGTGCCGATCCTGCTCGACGACCTGCGCTATTGGAGCGCCGTGCGCCAGGAAGCCTACGCCACGCCCGAGGCGGTGATGGAGCGGCTGCGGCAGACCGGCCGGCCGTAAGCCGCGATCAGGCGTCGCGGCGTTCCAGCAGCTCGATGCGCACGCCGTCCGGCCCGTCGATGAAGGCGATCCGCAGCCCCGGCCGCATCGCCTTGGTCTCGACAAGCACCGTGACGCCGCGCGCCCGCAGGTCGGCGAGCGTCGCGTCGATGTCAGCGACGCCGAGCCCGATATGCTCGATGCCGAGATGCGGCGCCCGCGCCGGCGGCGGCAGGTCGGCCGGCGCCTGCTCGATGAAGACCGTGAGGCCGCCGAGGTCGAGCACGATCCGGCTCGTCGGCGTGCCCTCGCGGCGGACCTCCCGCGCGGCGAGCTTGTCGACGTAGAAGGCGGCCGCGGCCGCCGCGTCGGGGCTGCGCAGGTGGACGTGGTCGATGTGGAAGTCCATCGGGTCCTCGCGGGCTCAGAGGAGGGTCCGGTCGAGCCGGATGATCCGGCACGGGTCGCCCGCCCGCGCGGCCGGCGCGTGCGGCGCGCGGATCAGCAGCGCCTCGGCCCGGCCGAGCACCGCCAGCATCGACGAATCCTGGCGCGATTCCGGATGCGCCACCGGCAGCCGGTCCGGTGCGGTGTCGAGCACGGCGCGCATGTAGTCCTGGCGCCCGTCGTTGGCGTCGAGGTCGCGGCCGAAGAGGTCGCGATCGCGGAGGCCGCCGGGCGCACGCTGGCGGCCGCGGTCGTCGCCACCCGCACGCAACCGCCTTTCCCGGCTTCCGCCATGGATGGCTACGCCGTGCGCGCCGCCGACGCGACGGCCGGGGCCGCGTTGCGCCTCGTCGGCACCAGCGCCGCCGGCCACGGCTTCTCGGGCACGATCGGCCCCGGCGAGACCGTGCGGATCTTCACCGGCGCGCCCGTCCCCGAGGGCGCCGACGGGATCCTGATCCAGGAGAATGCCGAGGCCGACGGCGAGACGATCCGCGCCCTCGAAGCGGTGACCGCCCAAAAATTCGTCCGCCGGGCCGGCCTCGACTTCTCCGAGGGCGACGGGCTGCTGGCGGCCGGTGACACCCTCGATGCGCGCCGCTTGGCGCTGGTCGCCGCCGCCGGCCGCGGACGGGTCTCGGTACGCCGCAAGCCCCGCGTCGCGATCCTCGCCACCGGCGACGAGCTGGTGCAGCCGGGCGAGGTCCCGGCCTGGGACCAGATCGTCGCCTCGAACGCCCTGGCGCTCGCCGCCTTGATGAACGGCGCCGGCGGCGCGGCGATCGACCTCGGCATCGCCGGCGACACGCTTCCGGCATTGGAGGCGGCCTTCGCGCGGGCACGCGCGGCCGAGGCCGACCTTCTCGTGACGCTGGGCGGCGCCTCGGTCGGCGACCACGACCTCGTCCAGACCGCGCTCGCGGCGGAGGGGCTCGAGCTCGGGTTCTGGCGCGTGGCGCTCCGCCCCGGCAAGCCGCTGATGCACGGGCATCTCGGGAACATGCTGGTGATCGGGCTGCCGGGAAACCCGGTCTCGTCGATCGTGTGCGGGCTGCTCTTCGTCGTGCCGGCCGTGCGCGCGCTGCTCGGCGATCCGCGTGCCGGCGCCGACCGCAGCC
>NZ_VRUV01000313.1:0-5489 GCF_008039455.1 Methylobacterium sp. WL116 | reverse complement strand
GCGAGGCCCTGACCACGCTGGCGCTGGCGCTCGCGGTGCTCGGCCTCTGCCTGATCGGCGGGGTGCTGGCGCAGGTGCGCCTCGGCCTCGCGCCGCTGCAGCGCCTGCGCGCGGACCTCGCCGAGGTGCGTGCCGGGCGGCGCGAGCGGGTGCCGGTGGCGCAGCCGACGGAGATCCGGCCGCTGGTCGCCGAGCTCAACGCGCTGCTGGACCAGAACGCGGCCAACCTCGATCGGGCCCGCACCCATGTCGCGAACCTCGCCCACGGCCTCAAGACGCCGCTCGCCACCCTGACCCTGGCGCTCGCCGACCCGGCCCGCGACGCCGACGGCACCTTGAGCGACCTCGTCGGCTCGATGGACCGGCAGGTCCGCCACCACCTGCGCCGGGCGCGCGCCGCGGCGCTGGAAGGCACGGCCCGCGGCCGGATCGACCTCGCGAGCCCTGTCGGGGACCTCGCCGCGACGCTGGGGCGGCTGCATGCGGCCAAGGGCGTGCGGATCCAGGCAAACCTCGCCGAGGGGTTGGCCGTGGGATGCGAGGCGCAGGACCTCGACGAGATGCTCGGGAACCTGATGGACAACGCTTGCCAGTGGTGCCGCGGCGAGGTCCGCGTCTCGGCGGCCCCGGCCGAGGGGGCGGTGGCGATTCGCGTCGAGGACGACGGGCCGGGCCTCGATCCGGCCGAGGCGGCGTCCGTCCTGCGCCGCGGGCAGCGGCTCGACGAGAGCGTGCCGGGCAACGGCTTCGGCCTGTCGATCACCCTGGAGCTGGCCGAGCTCTACGGCGGCGGCCTGACGCTCGACCGGTCCGGCCTCGGCGGCCTGCGCGCGACCCTCGTTCTGCCGGGCTAGAGCCGAACGCGGAAAGCTCTCGACGGCACGAAGCCGGAGGGCTGATTCGGTCTGGATGGGGAGGGAGGAAACGTGGCGCGGGCGACGGGACTCGAACCCGCGACCTCCGGCGTGACAGGCCGGCACTCTAACCAACTGAGCTACGCCCGCACGGCGCATCCGCTCGAAGGCCCGGTGGGCCTCGGCGACGAGCGGGGGTTTATGTGGGGGGGCAGGGAGTGTCAAGCGCGAGCTTGCCACGCGGAGCGCGATTGTCCGCATGGCCCGATCCCGGTGCCGCCGGGCCGGCTCGGACCTTGCCGGGCCTGCGCCGATCTGCCGTGTTGGCGAAGGCCTGACACAGCGCCACCTGTCTGTCTCAAGCCGCGATTGTGCGACGCGCAAACGGCTTGTTTCACCGGGTCGGCTCGACTAAGCCTCGGCCCGCGCGCACTCTGGCATTGGAGCAATTCCATATCGCCGTTCGGTGAAACTCAGGGCGGCGCAGTCCAGCGCGTGAGAGGTGTCGCATGACCGGTCTCCTGGCGGATTACCTGCCGCTCATCGTGTTCCTCGGCGTATCGCTGTTCATCGCGGCGGCTCTCCTGGTGGCCCCGTTCCTGGTGGCCTATTCGAGCCCGGATCCGGAAAAGCTCTCGGCCTACGAGTGCGGCTTCAACGCCTTCGACGACGCCCGCATGAAGTTCGACGTGCGGTTCTACCTCGTCGCCATCCTGTTCATCATCTTCGACCTCGAAGTCGCCTTCCTGTTCCCCTGGGCCATCACGTTCGGGGATCTCGGCTGGTTCGGCATGTGGTCGATGATGGCCTTCCTCGGGGTCCTCACCGTCGGCTTCGTCTACGAGTGGCGCAAGGGCGCCCTCGAATGGGATTAGCCCGCGTCGTCGCCCCGCCCGTCCGCTCCTGAGGCATCCATGGCCTTCACTCCCGAACTGTCCCGCGCCCCGGCGATCGCGCCGCAGGCCAAGGGGCTCGTCGACCCGAACACCGGACGTCCGATCGGCGCGGACGACCCGACCTTTCTGACGATCAGCGCCGAGCTCGCCGACCGCGGGTTCCTGATCACCTCCACCGACGACCTGATCAACTGGGCCCGCACCGGCTCGCTGATGTGGATGACGTTCGGGCTGGCCTGCTGCGCCGTCGAGATGATGCAGATGTCGATGCCGCGCTACGATTGCGAGCGCTTCGGCTTCGCCCCGCGCGGTTCGCCCCGCCAGTCCGACGTGATGATCGTCGCCGGCACGCTGACAAACAAGATGGCCCCGGCGCTGCGCAAGGTCTACGACCAGATGCCGGAGCCGCGCTACGTGATCTCGATGGGGTCCTGCGCCAACGGCGGCGGCTACTACCACTATTCGTATTCGGTGGTGCGCGGCTGCGACCGGGTCGTGCCGGTCGACATCTACGTTCCGGGCTGCCCGCCGACGGCGGAAGCGCTGCTCTACGGCGTGCTGCTCCTGCAGAAGAAGATCCGCCGCACCGGCACGATCGAGCGCTGAGGTGACGCGATGACCAACGGCATCTCGATCCTCGCCCACACCCAGCCGGTCTCCGGCGACGCGGCGCTGCAGGCGCTGTCGGACCACGTCGCCGGTGCGCTCGGCCCGGCGGTGGTCGAGCGCACCATCGCGCTCGGCGAGCTGACGCTGATCGTCCAGGCCTCGGACATCGTCTTCGCGCTGACGTTCCTGCGCGACGATCCGGCCTGCGCCTTCCGGAACTTCATCGACATCTGCGGCGCCGACTATCCGAGCCGCGCCGAGCGCTTCGACGTGGTCTACCACCTGCTCAGCCTGCGTCACAATTGCCGCATCCGGGTCAAGGTGCGCACCGACGAGGTCACGCCGGTCCCTTCCGTGATCGAGGTGTTCCCGGCGGCCAACTGGTACGAGCGCGAGACCTACGACCTCTACGGCATCCTGTTCTCGGGCCACCCGGACCTGCGCCGGCTGCTCACCGATTACGGCTTCGAGGGCCACCCCCTGCGCAAGGACTTCCCGCTCACCGGCTTCGTCGAGGTCCGCTACGACCAGGATGAGGCGCGGGTGGTCTACGAGCCGGTGAAGCTGACGCAGGAATTCCGGAACTTCGACTTCCTGTCGCCGTGGGAGGGCACCGAATACGTGCTTCCCGGCGACGAGAAGAAGACGGCTTGAGCGCGAATAGCGAATAGGGAGTGGCGAATAGGGGGTGGGTCGTGGACCGTGCGACGATCAACTCCTATCGGGATCTGAAGGTTTGGCAGGACGCAATGACGCTGGCTGAAGCATGCTACGGTGAGACGCGGTCGTTCCCGCGTGAGGAGACGTTCGCCCTGACGTCACAGATCCGTCGCGCTGCCGCATCCATCGCGGCCAACATCGCCGAAGGGCATGGCCGCGAGACCCCGGGGGCGTTCGTCCAGTTCCTGCGCGTGGCACAGGGTTCGCTGAAGGAACTCGAGACCCACGTGATTCTCTCGAGCCGCGTCGGTCACATGAAGGCGCCATCCGCCGCCGGTCTGCTCGCGCGCTGCGACGACCTCGGCAAAATGGTGCGTGCGCTGATCCGCTCCCTTCAGAAATCGCCGGACGGCAGGTAGGGCCTCAATCATGACGACGAACCCCTATTCGCTATTGGCTATTCGCTATTCGCCCTTCGGCAGCGCCGGAGTTCAGGCATGACCGAGCATAACATCCGCAACTTCGCGATCAATTTCGGGCCGCAGCATCCGGCGGCGCACGGCGTGCTGCGCCTCGTGCTGGAGCTCGACGGCGAGGTGGTCGAGCGCGTCGATCCGCATATCGGCCTGCTCCATCGCGGCACCGAGAAGCTGATCGAGTACAAGACCTACCTCCAGGTCACGCCGTATTTCGACCGGCTCGACTACGTCTCGCCGATGAACCAGGAGCATGCCTTCTGCCTGGCGATCGAGAAGCTCGCGGGCATCGAGGTGCCGCGGCGGGCCCAGCTCATCCGCACCCTGTTCTGCGAGATCGGCCGGCTGCTCTCCCACCTCCTGAACGTCACGACGCAGGCGATGGATGTCGGCGCGCTGACGCCCCCGCTCTGGGGCTTCGAGGAGCGCGAGAAGCTGATGATCTTCTACGAGCGGGCCTCGGGCGCCCGGCTCCACGCCAACTACTTCCGTCCCGGCGGCGTGCACCAGGACCTGCCGCCCGCGCTGATCGACGACATCGAGGCGTTCTGCGACCCGTTCCTGCAGGTGGTGCAGGACCTCGACGACCTCGTCATGTCCAACCGCATCTTCAAGCAGCGCAACGTCGACATCGGCATCGTCTCGGTGGACGAGGCGATGGCCTGGGGCTTCTCCGGCCCGATGGTGCGCGGCTCCGGCATCCCGTGGGACCTGCGCAAGTCGCAGCCCTACGAGTGCTACGAGGAGATGGAGTTCGACATCCCCGTGGGGAAGAACGGCGACACCTACGATCGCCAGGTGATCCGCATGGAGGAGATGCGGGAATCCGTGAAGATCATGCGGCAATGCTGCGTCAAGCTGCGCGAGCCGGCGGGGCAGGGGCCGATCGCCTCGATCGACGGCAAGTTCGCGCCGCCGCCGCGCCGGGAGATGAAGCGCTCGATGGAAGCGCTCATCCACCACTTCAAGCTCTACACGGAAGGGTTCCACGTGCCCGCCGGCGAGGTCTACGCCGCGGTCGAGGCGCCCAAGGGCGAGTTCGGCGTCTACCTCGTCTCCGACGGCACCAACAAGCCGTATCGCTGCAAGATTCGCGCTCCGGGCTTCGCCCACCTCCAGGCGATGGACTGGATGTGCCGCGGGCACCTGCTCGCCGACGTGTCCTGCGTGCTCGGCACGCTCGACATCGTCTTCGGCGAGGTGGACCGGTGAGCTGGAAGGGCCAGAACTGATATGTCGAACCGCAGGCTCGCCCCCGCCGCCGAGCAGCCCGAGAGCTTCGCGTTCACGCCGGAGAACGCGGACTGGGCCAGGGGCCAGATCGAGAAGTACCCGGAGGGCCGCCAGGCCTCCGCCGTGATCCCGCTGCTGTGGAAGGCGCAGGAGCAGAACGGTGGCTGGCTGCCGCGGCGCGCGATCGAGGCGGTGGCCGACGAGCTCGGCATGCCGCACATCCGCGTGCTCGAGGTCGCGACCTTCTACACGATGTTCGCGCTGGAGCCGGTGGGCCGGTTCTGGATCCAGCTCTGCGGCACGGTGCCGTGCGATTCCTGCGGCGCGCGCGAGCTGAAGGACATGCTGCACGCCCGCCTCGGCGCGCCGGGGCACGTGTCCGCCGACGGCAACTTCTCCTGGCTGGAGGTCGAGTGCCTCGGTGCCTGCTGCAATGCGCCGATGGTGCAGATCAATCAGGACTACTACGAGGACCTGACGCCCGAGAGCCTCGGCCGGCTGATGGACGACCTCGCCGCCGGCCGTCCGGTCAAGGTCGGCTCGCAGACCGGCCGCGTCTCGTCGGAGCCGCAGGGCGGCGCCGCGACGCTGACCGACGCGACGCTGTTCGACGGGTCGCGCGTCGGCGCCTGGCGCCAGCGCTTCGAGGACAAGAGCAAGGCCGAGGGCGAGGAGGCCCGGGGCAAGGACGAGGCCGCCTCGACCGAGGCGCGCGCGGCGAGCGAGCCGAAGATCGCCAAGCCCGATGCCGGCCGCGCCGT
>NZ_VRUV01000312.1:0-5498 GCF_008039455.1 Methylobacterium sp. WL116 | reverse complement strand
GCTAGAGGCAGGCCCGTCCCCCGATCTGATCACGGGGCGACGGGTGCGTCGTCCATCTCACCAGCGAACCGGTCCGAAGCCCGGCTTATCGGCAGGGTGCCTGTGCTGAGTTAACCGGAGATCAATGGCGCGACGCTCACCGGTTCCAGGATGATGCGGCGCTTAGATCCTAGTGATTGTCGGGAGGCCGAACATGGTGCCATGCGTATCGCAGAGCCGGTTTTAATCGGTTTTCTCTGCGAATTTTAGATCGCTGGATTACTATTTCCCGGTCACAATTGAAACTTTTCCGTTCCTGATTTCGTCTCACCGCATAGTCGGCAGCGAAAAATAATAATCAGGAGGAAAATATGCTCGTTAGATTTCTAGCTTTTGGCATGATGATTGTGGCTTCAGCGCCTACAATAGCGCAGGAGGCTCAGAAGCCGTCCGTGACGGAACAGCAGAGAAAATCCGTCGGTGACGAGAAGGCGGCAGGGATCCGAGCATTGATTGAGAGGGCAAGGATCAGGCAGCAAGGGATTGATCGGCAGAACGAGAATTTGTGGAGCCGCTGGACGTATGCGGTCTGTATTGGGTGTGGGCCGGCATCGGGGAAAATCCGCTCAGTGCGAACGAACCCCCTGCGGGTCCTGATGGGCATTCCGGCCGCTGAGGATGACGCTCGTGCCTCTCGCGGGAGGCGGAACGTATAAGGTGGAGGTGGCCCGCGCGGCGTGCGCTTCCTGACCGACAACGCTTTTATGGAAAGTCGGACGCTTCGGCCTCGATCGCCATAAAGTCGTTCCAGACGTTCGGGCGGGCCACGAAGCCGGGCGGCAGCATGGCATCGATCTCTTCGCCAGTCAGGGCCTCGCGGGCCATCAGAGCCTCGGCCACGCGTTCAAGGTCGGCGCGGTGTCTGCGGACCAGAGCGCGAGCTGCGCGGCCCCGGCGCAGTCTGACTTGAAGCGCCTTTTCGTTGGCGCGCTCATTGCCTGAACCAGCCGCTATGCCGCGCAGCTACTATGTTCACGCCTCACGCCATACGGCTCGGAAAGTCGTGCGCTGCTCGGCGGCTTGGATCGCGGTGGAACAGCGAGATCGGCTCCTGCGGCAAGGCTGGAAGGTGATCGTCCGCGATGCGCTTGGCGACAAAGTGGGCAACGACGATCTAGTCGCCTCGATGCTCTCTGAGTGACGCAGCTCCGAAGGACCCTAACTGTGTCCTAGGCCGGAGCGCCTTCCTAGTAAGCTTGAAACTAAGCCGGCCTCTTCGCCGTAGAGACCAGAAATGGCATCTGCGGAGAACCGATCTTTGCCCAAGCCGCATTACATCGTCCGACGCAGCCGGTCCGGCCGGTTCAACTTTGCGCTGATCACCGAAGCCGGGCGCTTCACGGGGTACGTTACGACCTCGGTTGAGAGCGGGTCAAACGACGAGATGAAACGGCAGGCTCAAGATAAAATCCGTGCGCTCGCCGAGAGCTTCGCTGAGGTTACCAGCCTTGCGTTCAAGGCAGAGGATGGGGCGGCGAACGAGACGGAAGCGGGCGAGCCAGCGAGCCCCCTTGGTGCATTTGCTCCATAAGGCCGCCGCGCGATATTAAGTAGCAAGTTAACCTAGGACAGCGAGTGCCTTGCCCGTCCGCCCGAGCCCTCTTAAGTTCCATTCCGGCTTCACGAAGCGGATCAGCCCTTCCTCAAGACCGACAACGGGATCGATCGGAAGCCCGCGGTAATTGATCGCCTCCGGCACGATGGTGAAAACGTCGACTGTTCGGCCGGCTCGCAACTCCGCCTCGATCGCCTGTCGGACCCTCATTGAGGTGCGCTTGTTATCTGCCAGAACGTAGCGCCGAAGGCGTAACCTTATCCCGATCTGGGCTGACCCGACGTAGAATATTACCCCTTCCACGAGGTAGGCGTACACGCCCGCCTCTTTCGGCGCATCGCCGTAGAAGACAGCGCGCGAACTATCAGGCTTGAGCCGCCAATCTCCGGTTCGGACGAAGCCGCCGGCAATCAGCCAAGCCGCGTGGTTTTCAATCATCAACCCGCCGAGAATGGGCTAAAGGAAGCCCTTCGTTTCCTGATCTTGGCGATGGCACACATGATGGACAAGGCGCGTATTGTCCGCCGTGTACCCGTCCACCGGGTCGGCTCGGTCTAGCTCCGACCCCTTCAACTCCACCAGATCACCGCAGATCGCGCAGAGCCCGCCTTGTGCCTTGTGCTTCGCCGCCTTGAGTTTCGTCCGCTCAGGGGGCTGTCGCAAACGCGTTTCGTTTACCCCGCGTTGACCATCCGGCCCGCATGGCGCCTCCGTTTTTGGGAGGCTGCCTATAATCGTGTCTGCCATCGCCGCGAAGCTCAAGCAGCGCGCCAAGGGTGACTTCAAGGGACGGCACTACGAGGCGGCGCTCATCGTGCAGGCCATCTCCTGGTACCTGCGCTATCCGCTGAGCTACCGCGACATCGAGGAGCTGTTCCTGGAGCGCGGTCTGGAGGTGGACCACTCCACCCTTAACCGCTGGGTTCTGGCCTACGCGCCATTGATCGAGAAGCGGTTGCGGCAGTTCCACAGACCGCACTGTGGATCGGTGCGCATCGACGAGACTTACATCAAGGTTCGCGGTCAGTGGCGCTACCTCTACCGGGCCGTCGACAAGCACCGCAATCCCGTCGACTTCCTACTGACCGCCCGGCGCGATGTGGACGCGGCCAAGCGGTTCTTCCGCAAAATGCTGGCGGATCATCCGCTTCTCGCGCCCGACCGGATCGGCACGGATGGCGCAGGAACCTACCCGCCGGCCATCGTCGCGAGCCGCAAGGCGGGCCTACTCCCCTACACGCCGATCCACTACGTGACCAAGCACCTGCAGCAAGGCATCGAGAGCGACCACTTCCGGGTCAGGAACGGCGGCATGGCGTCGGGTATGGAGATCATGAACAAGCCGTTTGCCCTCGACGCGCTCGCAGCAAAAGTTCAGACCATGGTCAGTCATATCGGCCGTCATTAGCGTAACACGTGAAGCAAATCCGACGTCAGTTCATTGCCATTTCCGTAGGTTCGAATTACAAAAGAAGCTAAGACTGATAGTCTTGTGTTTCTTAAAATATAATTTTTTAGAACCAGATGCGCAGCTCAAAATAAATTGCCATGCGCCAAAATGAATTTCCAGGCCCGTATCCATTTCATAGGCCATCATACCGCAAATATGTTTAAAAATGTGATATCTATATAATAAAAAAAGTTATAATACTACGATATACGCCGCAATATGCACTTAGAAAGAGGTTAATCCACCATAAAATTAAATTGAATGTTTGCTACGCAGAAAACTGTTCGCTAGTTTTTGAGATCAGGCAGCGCTTACGCTAGCGTCACTTGGATAGCTCCCGGTCTGTGTGACGTCTACGCCTTGGTCGTCTAGGCCATAGCGTACCGCGAACGCGTCCGCTGCCATCGGTCTTCCAAATAGATAGCCTTGCGCCTCCTGACACCCCTTGGCCAGCAAGCGACGGCGCTGCTCATCAGTCTCAATCCCTTCGGCAATCACCTCCAGACCGAAACTGTGGCTCAACTCGATCACCGCACGTACGACCGCTGCATCTTGCTGGTCCTCGCACAGCCCGCTGACAAAGCTGCGATCGATCTTGAGGCGTGTCAGAGGAAACCGCTTGAGCAGGCTGAGCGAGGCGTAACCGGTGCCGTAATCATCGAAGGCGATCCCGACGCCCATCGCGCGCAGGGCCAGCAGCGCCGCGACCACACCCGGATCGTGTCGCAGGATGATCGTCTCGGTGATCTCCAACTCCAAGGCGCCTGCCGCCAACCCGGTTTCCGCGAGCACCGAGCCGACGCGCTCGACGAGATCTCCGCGGCGGAACTGCGCCGCGCAGAGGTTAACCCCGATCTGGAACGACGGCAGGCCGCCGTCGCGCCACGCCCGCGCCTGAGCGCAAGCGGTGCGCAGCACCCAGTCGCCGACCCGAGCCGCGTCCGGCCCTTCGTCGAGCACAGCCAGGAACGCGGCCGGCGCGAGCAAGCCCAGCTCGGGGTGCTGCCAACGGATCAGGGCTTCGGCCCCCGTAAGGGCGCCGTCGGACAGGCGTACCTGCGGCTGGTAGTGCAGCACGAACTCACCACGCTCGACCGCCCGGTGCAATCCTTCTCGGCAGGCCCGATCGCGTTGCGCGGCCTCGCGCATTTCAGGCGTGAACAGGCGACAGCGCCCGCGCCCGTCAGCCTTGGCGCGGTACAGGGCGGCGTCGGCGCAGATCAACAGATCTTCCTCAAGCGCACCATGCGCCGGGCTCAGGACGACGCCTGCGCTGGCGCCGAGGCGCAAGATCGAGCCCTCGACGTGGTATGGCTGCGAGAGCGCCGCGATCGCCGCCTCTGCGGTGCTGACGGCTACAAACGGATCGCCCACGCCCGGCAGCACGACAGCGAATTCGTCTCCACCGAACCGGGCTGTGACACCGTCGGGGCCGACGCTGGCGCGCAGACGCCGGGCGGCGGTCTGCAGCACGGAATCCCCGACGCCATGGCCGTGTGCGTCGTTGACCTCTTTGAACCCATCGAGGTCGATCATCAGAACAGCCGCCGATCGCCCACCCGAGATTGCCGCCTCGATCCGTCCGCGGAGGACTGTGCGGTTGGGTAGCTCGGTCAGGGGGTCCAGGTGCGCGAGGCGGAACAGGCGGTCCTCGACGGCACGGCGCTGACGCACGTCGCGGACGATGGCACCGAAGGCGGCGTGTCCCTCCTCGCGCCAGCTCGACAGTGACAACTCGATCGGGAACTCATCCCCGTTCCGGTGGCAGGCGATCAGTTCGACCGTTCGACCGATCAGACCACCGGCGGCGGCGCTCGCGATCCGACGCAGGTCGCCCTCATTACCTCCGCGCATCCGCTCGGGTATGATCAGGGCGACGGGCCGGCCCAGCGCCTCAGGTACCGTATGTCCAAACAGGCGCTCGGCCGCCGCGCTCCAGACGGTGATCTGACCGCAGCTATCCGCACAGATGATCGCATCGGGCGAGGTTGCGGCCACGTGCTCGAACCGAGCCTGCAGGGTACGCCGGGCGACCTCGACGCGGCGCAGCTCCAGCCGATCGAGCGCAAGACGGGCGAGATCGGCCAGGGTGCGCCGGTCGGCCTCGGTGAAGACGGTGCGTGGCTCGGGGCCGGCGAGGCAGAGCGTGCCGATAGCATGGCCGTCAGCGGTTCGCAGAGGTGCTCCCGCATAGAAACGGATGAAGGGCTCGCCGGTGACGAGCGGATTGTCGTGGAAGCGCGGATCACGCGAAGCATCCAGCACCACAAGCAGATCGTCCTGCGCGATAGTCCGGTCACAGAAGGCGATGTCCCGGGCAGTCTCGCACAAATCGATACCGACCTTGGCATGGAACACCTGGCGGTCGCGATCGACGAGCGAAACGAAGGCGGCAGGCGTACCGAAGAGCCGCGCAGCAAGTTCGGCAATGTGGGCGAGGGCGGGATCGGGGGG
>NZ_VRUV01000311.1:0-5499 GCF_008039455.1 Methylobacterium sp. WL116 | reverse complement strand
GGTCGCCGACGACCCGCTCCAGGTCGGCGAAACCGCCGAGCACGGCGACCTCGCGCATCGTCTGCCCGGCCTCGTCGGCGCGCGGCGAGAGGATGCCCTTCGGCGCGAGCTTGCGCACCGAGCCGGATTCGATCGCGCGCAGCAGCGTCTCGATGTCGGCACCGCGGCCGAGCAGCAGCGTCGGCACCGTGGCCGAGCGCGCGCTCGACTGCTTGGAGCGGGCGTATTTCAGGTAGCGGAAGGCGAGGCGCGTGCCGCCGAGCAGGAAGATCTGTAGCACCCAGTACAGGACGATGGCGATCTTGCCGAAGAAGTAGAACCCGTACAGGTCCGACGAGACCAGGACGTAGTCGAGCACCAGCAGCCCGAAGGCGAGCACGCTCGCGGCGCGAACGATGCCGGCGAGATCGGGCAGGGAGGCGAAGCGCCACTTGGTGCGGTAGAGCCTGAACCGTCCGTAGACGAGGCCGGCGACGACGAGGAACGGCGGCAGCAGGACGGGAAGCGCGTGCACGCGTTCGGCGAGGGCGTCGCCGGTGAAGCGGAACACGAAGGTGAGGACCACGGCCAGCGCGGTCGCCACGAGATCGTGGACCACCATCACCGCGGTCTTGTAGGTGCGCTGCTGCATGATGTTCCGCGGCGGTATCGGCTCCGCCTCGGGCGGTGTCAACGCGATCGGTCAGCCGGTCGGGCGGACGGCCCGCGCCACCGCATCGTCGGCCTGGTCGATGTCGGGCGCGTCGATCCGGCGATAGCGGGCCTGGATCAGGCCGAAGGCCCCGAACGCCACGTGGCCGGCCGCGACGATCGCGAGCAGGATCCGGCCGTAGGGCTGGGCGCGCAGGGCCTGGAACGCCCCGGACAGGCCCTTCACCTCCGACGAGGCCTGATACCAGGCCGCGACAACGACGAAGCCGCCGATGATCAGGAACGCGATGCCGCGGGCCGCGTAGCCGAACCGGCCGACCGGCTCCGCCCAGGCCTGGCGCGCCGCGTCGAGGGCGAGGCGCTCGGTCACGTCGCCGCGAACGGCCTTGACCAGGAAGCCGACGCCGCCGCCGGCGACGCCGAGGCCGATCAGCGCCACGGCGAAGCGGCCGAAGGGTTTGGCCAGCAGCCACGCGGTCCAGTCCTGCAGGCCGTCGCCGTCCGACTGCAGGCCGAGCCCGAGGGCGAGGCTCGCGGCCGTGAGCCCGAGGCCGGCATAGATGCCCGCGCTGACGAGGTGGGCGCCCCGCACCACGAGCCCCTTGGGCGAGGTGCCGCGCCGGTCGGCGTCGGTCACCGCCTCGACGAGGCGCCAGGCGGCGAAGCCCCAGAGCCCGAGGGCGATCAGGCCGACGATCCAGGGGCCGAGGGGTCCGAGCAGCACGAAGCGGAGCGCGTTCTCGCTGTCGCCGGCCTTGCCGCCGGCCCCGACCGCCGCGAGCACCGCCAGCACGCCGACGACGCAGTAGACCGCGCCGCGGGCGCAGAACCCGAAGCGCGCCAGCCGCTCGATGGTGTTGCGCCCGGCGAACACGGTGGACGGACCTTGGGCCGAGCCGGTCACGCCGGCTCGCGTTGCGGCTTCCCGGCCAGCGCCACGTAGAACCCGAGCCCGTCCCCGGCCGGGAGCGTCTGCAACCGGTCGACGAGGCCGCGGCGCTTGGCGTCCAGCAGCAGGCGGCCCGCCGGTTGGAACAGGGTCTCGCCGCCGCCCTCAGGCGGCGGATCGAGGCGGATCGCCACGGTCTTGCCCTTGGCGAAGCGGCTCCGCTCCAGCATCTCGTTCAGCGACGCCTCCGCGGTCGCCCGGTTGGCGCCGCGCAGGTCCATCACCGATTCCGCATCGGTGACGCCGAGGCCGCCGCGCAGCTTGTCGGCGTAGAAGTCTTCGAAATGGGGCAAGGGCTGCGACCTGGTGGGTGTTGGCTAGAACGACAGACCGGCGAAGACGGTTGCGACGGGCGAGGCGCTGCCGAACTCGGGAAGCTCGATCGCGCCGTCGAGGCCGAGCGCCTGCTTGCGCCGGGCGTCGCCCTCCTGCCGGCGCCAGACCTTCACCCGCGGCTCGTCCTGATACACGATCAGGAAGACCTGCAGGCTCTCGACGGCACGGTAGAAGTCGGTCTTGCGGCCGCGGTCGGCGCTCATCGTCGAGGGGGACAGCACCTCCGCGACGAGGATGGGATCGGACGCGTAGCCGTCCGGCAGCATCGGGCCGCAACGCACCACCACGTCGGGGATCGGCGCGAAGTCGTCCATGTCCCGGCCGACGACCGCGATGCCGGGGACGACGCGGCAGCCCCGCACATCGGCGAGGTCGCCGAGGCGACGGATGAGGTTGGAGACGATGGTCTGGTGCCGCTCGGTCGGTGGCGACATCAGCACCGGCTCGCCGTCGAGCAGTTCCCAGCGCTCGTCGTCCGGGCGGCCGGCGACCCAAGCCCGGTAGTCCGGGACGCTCATGCGGTCGTCCCGCTTCGCCGCGACTGCCATGCGGGCCTCTCCGAACTGCCTGGGCGAGCGTACCATAGATGGGTCCGCCCGCGACCGGCGTCAGCCGCGGGCGTTCAGAATTCCACCCGGGCGTAGATGTCGGCTACAGCGAGCGTGCCGCCGAGCTCGGGCAGGTCGATCACGTCGCCCCGTCCCAGCATCCGCATCGCCCATCCGGCGTCGCGCCGCCAGACCTCGACCCGGGCATCGTCCTGATAGACGATCAGGAAGACCTGCAGCGCCGCGACCGTGCGGAAGAAATCGGTCTTGCGGCCGCGATCCATGCTCATCGTCGAGGGGGACAGCACCTCGGCGACGAGCAGCGGGTCGCGGGTGTAGCCGTCGCGGGGCAGCGGGCCGCACTGGACCACGATGTCGGGGATCGGCGCGAAGTCGTCCATCTCCGCGCTGAGCACGGCGAGGCCGGGGAGGGCGCTGCAGCCCCTGCGCTCGGCGAGTTCGTCGAGGCGCCGGACCAGGTTCGCGACGATGCGCTGGTGACGCCCGCTCGTCGGCGACATCAGCGTCGGTACGCCGTTGAGCAGCTCCCAGCGCTGGTCGTCCGGCTTGGACGCGACCCAATCCTGGTATTCGGCGACGCCCATGCGCGCGTCGCGTCGTCGGGCAACGGCCATCGCGGCCTCCTCCGGTGAGGCCGCGATGGTAGCAGTCCGGGGCCGGTCCGCAACGGCGCGGACGCTCGGGTTCAGCCGTGCACGAGCACGTTGCGGAACTGCCAGGGGTCGCTGGCGTCGATGTCCTCCGGGAACAGGCCCGGGCGGCCGGCCAGCGGCGTCCAGTCGGTGTAGACGCCGACGACGGGGCCGAGATACGGGGTCTGGACTTCGAGGCAGCGGCGGAAGTCCATCTCGTCGGCCTCGACGATGCCGGCCTCGGGGTTCTCCAGCGCCCAGACCATGCCGGCGAGCACCGCCGAGGTCACCTGAAGGCCGGTGGCGTTCTGGTAGGGCGCGATCCGGCGCGTCTCCTCGATCGAGAGCTGCGAGCCGTACCAGTAGGCGTTCTTCTTGTGGCCGTAGAGCAGCACGCCGAGCTCGTCGATGCCGTCCTCGATCTCGTTCTCGTCGAGGATGTGGTGCTTCTCCTGCACCTTGCCGGCATTGCCGAACATCTCGTGGAGCGACAGCACGGCGTCGTTGGCCGGGTGGTAGGCGTAGTGGCAGGTCGGGCGGTAGGCCGCGCGCTCGCCCTCGAGAACCGTGTAGTAGTCCGAGATCGAGATCGCCTCGTTGTGGGTCACGAGGAAGCCGAACTGCGACTGCGCAGTCGGGGTCCACGAGCGCACGCGGGTGTCGGCGCCGGGCTGGAGCAGGTAGATCGCGCAGCGCGAGCCCTTCTCCTGCTCGCGGGCGTTCTCGGGCATCCAGGTCTCGTGCGTGCCCCAGCCGAGCTCGGCCGGCTGGTTGCCCTCCGAGACGAAGCCCTCGACCGACCAGGTGTTGACGAACACGCCCTGCGGCTTCGGATGCTTGGCGCGCTGGGTGTCGCGCTCGGCGATGTGGACGCCCTTGACGCCGACCTCGCGCATCAGCGCGGCCCATTCGGCGCGGGACTTCGGCTCGGGCGTGGTCACGCCGGTGTCCTTCGCGATGTTCAGCACCGCCTGCTTGACGAACCACGAGACCATGCCGGGATTGGCGCCGCAGCACGAGACCGCGGTGGTGCCGCCGGGGCTGGCGGTGCGCGCGTCCAGGATGTCCTGCCGCAGCGCGTAGTTGGTGCGGTCGCCCTGGCTCTTCTCCTTGTCGAAGTAGAAGCCCGGCCACGGCTCGGCGACGGTGTCGATGTAGAGGGCGCCGAGCTCGCGGCACAGCTCCAGGATCGCGCGCGACGAGGTGTCGACCGAGAGGTTGACGCAGAAGCCCTGGCCGCCGCCCTCGGTGAGAAGGGGCGTGAGCACGTCGCGATAATTCTCGCGGGTCAGCGCGACCGTCTCGAAGCGCAGGCCGTGCTTGTCGGCGAGAGACCGGTGCGAATCATCCGGATCGATCACGGTGAAGCGGGCACGGTCGTATTCGAAATGGCGCTCGATGAGCGGAAGCGTGCCGCGACCGATCGATCCGAACCCGATCATCACGATGGGTCCGCTGATGCGACCGTGGATCGGCCCTCTGTTCGGCCCTTGGTTCGGCGTGTCGGTCATGGCTCGGGCGGTCCTTCGGATGTGCGCGGCGCGCAGGGGCGGCTCGGGTTAGGCGGCCGATGTGACGATGGGGCGACAGGCCGGGCTCGTCCGCGAACGGACGTCCGCGACGGCCCCCCGGCCCGGGCGCCGATCCCGGTCGGCGATCGATCGCGGCGCAGGGTATGTCCGGCCCTAGTGCCGCCTCGTGCCGTGAGGGTCAACCGCGCAACGCCTGCGCGGCGAGCAGAGTCGTTGACGAAGTGTTGCCGCGGCATGCGATGACTGCATGCGAGCCCCACCAAACCTCATGTTGCGTGCATCGCACAACGCTCTCATGCTGCACTGCGAAATCGACCACGATCCGTGCCGGATCATCGATCGAACGGAGTCCGCCATGCTGTCCGTCCTCACCGCCCGCGTTCCGGTACCCGCCGACGAGCCGCAGGACCGCGATCCCGGTTTCCTGACCCTCGCCTTCACGGTCGTGCGGGTCCTCCGGCGCGAGGGCCGCAGCGCCTTCGAGCGGCGTTGCGCCCGCGCCGCCGAGACGCTGCCGCACGCTTGATCCTGTTGCGGCGCCGGTCGAATCCACCGGCACCGGATTGCGCAGCCTCGGCTTGACCGCTAGGCGGCTTCCTCAACGCCACATCGGCCGGGGGGGCCGTTCTTCGCATGTCGCCGATCCGCGCATCCCGCCGTCCCGCGATCCTCGCCGCCGTCCTGATCGCGCTGTCGATCGGCACAGTCCCGTGCGCCGCACAGGAAGAGGCGCCGGAGGCTCAGCCCGAGGCCGCGCCGAAGGTCAAGCCGAAGCCGCGCCCGCCCGCGCCGAAGCCGGCCCCGAAGGCGACGCCGGCCGGCCAGACCGC
>NZ_VRUV01000310.1:0-5535 GCF_008039455.1 Methylobacterium sp. WL116 | reverse complement strand
GTTGCCGCAGAGCAGCGCCACGTAGGCGCGGGTCCCGACGCTGCCGACCCCGACGACGCGGTGGGCGACGTCGACCACGTGATAACGGTTCAACATGAACCTGCGCTCGCGCGGCAGCGTCTCGGCATAACGTTCCAACCCAGACGTCACAGCTTCGCGCGTCGCATCATCAACCCGAACCAGGATCGGCGCATCCTCGCGGAAGCGCCAGCCACCGTCTGTACGACGTTCCCCGACGCGGGCCAGCAGACTCTGATTATTCTTCCGCCGAGCCTTCTCAACGGCCTTGGTCACGACCGCTTGAGAGCGTGCATCGATCTCGATCCCGGCGAAGACAAGATCGTCGGCTCGCGATGCTGACTGCCAGACTTCGAGCGATCCGCGAGGGGCAAGATCGTTCATCGTGTGCTGGTAGCCTGCCACGGCGCTCAGCGTCGCCTCCCGACGCTCAGATGGGGGCACGTCAGCGTCGCGAGCTGCCACCTCGATGCTCGCACAGAGCCGCTTTAGATCCCACTCCCACGGTCCAACTGTGACCTCATCGAAGTCGTTGAGATCCAATACGACATCGCCTTGTGGGGTGCCGAACAAGCCGAAATTGGAAATGTGTGCGTCCCCGTTCAGAACCACATCGATTGCGGTGCGAGGACCATGAGCGAGGTCCCAGGCCATGACCTGGGCAGCCCCACGCAGAAAAGCGAATGGTGAGGAAGCCATGCGGGCGATGCGGAGAGGAATGAGGTGCGATTGCCGGCCCTCATGTGCTGCCTCGATCAGCATCACCGGGTCTGGACGATCCGTGCTAACATTCAGTACAGAATGAGCTTTGTGAGGAATTTCGATACGTAGGATTTTGCCGGCGGTGCGCCGCTTGTCCCACGGCTCCACACCTGAACGCAGCTCGATATGTGGAAAGTCTGCCAATGGCTCCAAGACCGCTTCTTCGGCGGCTTTGACCAGAGCCTCTTGCTGATCGTTGAGCAGTGGTGTGATGTCCATAAAGTGTGCTGACCGCTCCATCACCTCAACCGCTCGCTGCAAATGAAGCTAGCGGCGCGATTACAAATTGAAAGCGCCGGACCAACGTTGGCCGAGTGCATTCTCGGAAGTTTCAGCCGGTAGGCGGTCTCAATGACAGCGATCGTTCTGATAGATGGGACCAACGGTGAGTGCCTTGCGGTGAAGCCGGCCTACGGCTCGCCCTGCAACGGATGCGGCTGGTGCTGCGCGACGCAGGCGTGCAGCGTGGCGCTTGAACACATTCCCGGTCATCCGGCCGAGGGTGCATGCCAAGCGCTCGAACGCGACGGCAAGCGGTTCGTGTGCGGCATGATCCGTAGGCCGGGGCACTACATGGGACTTCCGAACGATTGGGCGGACGGCGTCCTAGGCGACATGATAGCGGCGACCCTCGGGTCCGGGAAGGGATTCGATGCCAAGTTCTGAACCCCCGATGCAAGCCATCGCTGCTCTGCCCCTTGCCGGGGGCAACCTGCCGGCCGAAGCGCTCGCCCTGGTACGGGACTATCAGCGCGCCTCGAAAGCCAGCGCCACGGTCCGCGCCTACAAATCGGACGCGGCGGTGTTCACGGCTTGGTGCATGGGCCATGGAGTCTCGTCTCTCCCGGCGGCGCCTGACACAGTGGCGGCGTTCCTCTCGCACGAGGCAGCGGCCGGGCGGGCCTCATCTACGATCGGCCGGCGGCTCGCGGCCATCGCCTACGCGCACAAGATCGCCGACCTACCGGACCCAGGCGCGCACGAGACGGTGCATGCGGTTATCAAAGGCATCCGACGCCGGCCCGACACGGAGATCCGTCAGAAGACGGCCGCGACCGCCGAGGTGTTGGCAGCCATGCTTTCGCACGTCCCGCCTGGGCTTGCCGGCAAGCGGGATCGGGCTCTGCTGGGCCTCGGGTTCGCTGGTGCCTTCCGGCATCGAAGTTGGCCGCGCTGCTCGTCTCCGACCTGACCGACCAGACCGATGGCCTACGGGTGCTGATCCGACGCTCGAAGACCGACCAGGAGGGGAGGGGGGCCGAGAAGGCGATCCCGCATGGTCGGCATGTCCGCCCGGTAGCACTGCTGCGGGACTGGCTCGCGGCAGCCGAGATCACAGACGGGCCGGTGTTCCGGCCGATCTCGCGGTCCGGTCGGATCAGAGCCGAGGCCCTAACGGACCGTAGTATCGGGGACATCGTGAACCGGTATGCCGGTGCGGCCGGGTTTGATCCGGCAGTATTTGGCGGGACAGCCTGCGGGCCGGGTTCGTAACGACGGCGGCAGAACGTGGGGCCGACCTCGCCCGCATCATGGAAGTGTCGGGACATCGCGACCCGCGGACAGTGCTCGGGTACATCCACCGGGCGAACGCCTTCAAGGATCATGCGGGGAGCGGGTTTCTGTAAGCCGTCTGTCTGAAAAAAGGTTGGGCCGGCATAGGCCGCGACGGCTAACCACGCAGTGATTCAGGCTCGATATCTGAACTGTCGGGGTCGGGTGCGGTTATGGAAACACAACCAAGGAGCCCCGCGATGTCCGCACCCACCAGCCTGAAAGAAGTCTACCTCGACGAGATGCAGGACCTCTGGTCGGCCAATGACCAGATGGTGAGGGCTGCCCAGCAGCTCACCGGTCAGGCGAGTGACCCCAAGCTAAAACAGATGCTGGAGCACTCAGTCGGCGGCATCCAAAAACACACCGACGTGCTCAAGAGCCTGATCCAGGCCAACGGCGGCGAGACCAAGCCGGAGCATTGCAAGGGTATGGAGGGCCTCGTCGCGGAGGCGCTCAAGCACGGCATCAAGGAGGCGCCGAGCGACGGCAAGCTGCGCGACGTGTAGATCATCGCTCAGTACCAGCGCATGTCGCATTACGGGCTCGCGGGCTTCGGCTCGGCCGCCGCCTACGCCAAAGCGCTCGGTCGCAGCGACGACGCGGTCAAGCTCAAGCAGGCAGTCGATGAAATCTACAAGGGGGATACGATGGCCAGTCAACTGGCGGAGAGCGTCGAGCGGGCAGCGGCGTAGGTCGCAGCCGCTTCCACCTTCAGGCGCAAAGTCAAATTGATTTATAGCCAAAAGGCGCCCGGTCGACCGCCGGGCGCCATGTCCGTGTAATGTAATGCCAATCCAGTGCGAGCACCGCTCGTCAGAAGCTAGGCTTGACCGTCCTCGGCAGCCGTGTCTGGATCGTTTGGCTTCTTCTGCGCCTCGGCCACTGGATCTTTGCTTTCAGGCTCACTCCCGGTAGTTGGGTCTGGGACGTTCACGCCCGTGATCGGCACGGTGGGTGGAATGGTAGGCTCGTGATCGCTTCCAGCCATGACCTGATGCTCCCTTACCCGGAGGTACCATTCAGAAAGCGCTTGGAATGCGGCAGCGCTGTGAAGGTGTACGCCAGCGCATAAAATTGGGTTGCTCAGCGGCCTTAAGCCACCTCGGAGGTCGTCTCTCCCGTCTCGGCAGCTTAAGCAGCTGCCTTGCGCCGCAGCTGGCCGAGGCCGAGTGAACGTGCCAGCTCGGACCGCTTGGCGGAGTAGGCGGCCGATACGATGGGGTAGTCAGACGGCAGGCCGTACTTCGCGCGGTAGCTCTCCGGTGTGAGCCCGCGAAGCGTGAGGTGGCGCTTCATCGTCTTGTA
The DNA here is from genome assembly GCF_008039455.1 of Methylobacterium sp. WL116. NCBI lineage: Bacteria > Pseudomonadati > Pseudomonadota > Alphaproteobacteria > Hyphomicrobiales > Methylobacteriaceae > Methylobacterium > Methylobacterium sp. WL116. The sequence continues at coordinate 1,893 of NZ_VRUV01000310.1, read as the reverse complement.
GGTCTTACCATCCTCGAAGCTGACCATGCCGTCCGGCGTGATCGACTTGCGGATTTGGGCCGGCGTCGGCTTCTCAACGGCGGGCTCGGCTGTCTCCTCCTTGCCAAGGCCAGATAACGCCGCGTGCACAGAGGCGATCACACCAGGCAGCTCACTCAACGACACTCGGTTGTTCGAGACGTAGGCTGCGACGAGGTCCGCTGTCATTTCAAATTCGTCCCGCCCCGAAACGAGCATCGCACCACCAGTCATGTTACTATCCTCGGAATACCTGTCACTCCGCATAACAACTTACCAAATTAGACGTCAAGGTTCTGTTAGGGATATCGCATTAGGAGTTTTTTAGATTTTCTGAGGTTGGACGATGCGGGTTCTGCTAATCGAGGATGATGCGTCAGTGGCGCAGAGCATCGAGCTGATGCTCAAGACGGCCGGGTTCAATCCCTTCGTCACCGATCTCGGTGAGGAGGGAGTCGATCTCGGCAAGCTCTACGATTACGACATCATCCTGCTCGACCTGAATCTGCCTGACATGTCGGGATATGAGGTGCTTCGCAGCCTTCGCCTCGCCAAGGTCAAGACCCCGATCCTGATCCTGTCTGGCATGGCCAGCATCGAGGACAAGGTGAAGGGCCTTGGCTTTGGCGCCGACGACTACCTCACCAAGCCGTTCCACAAGGACGAACTCGTGGCTCGCATCCAGGCGATTGTTCGGCGTTCACAAGGGCATGCCGAAGCCGTGGTCATGGTCGATGATCTCACGATCAACATTGACAAAAAGTTCGTCCAGGTGGCTGGAACCTCGATCAACCTCACGACCAAAGAGTACCAGATGCTGGAACTCCTTGCTCTGCGGAAGGGGACGGCGATCACCAAGGAGATGTTCCTTAACCATCTCTACGGCGGCATGGATGAGCCCGAGTTGAAGATCATCGACGTGTTCATCTGTAAGTTGCGGAAGAAGCTCGCCAACGCTAGCCAGGGCAAGAACTACATCGAGACCATCTGGGGCCGCGGCTACGTGCTGCGTGAGGGTGTGCCTGAGATGCGGGCTCTAGCGAGCTGAAGCGCCAATCCACAAGATTCATGTGGTCTGCCACGAACCTGATCCGCCTTGCACCGCGCGATAGCCGCCGCGCTCCGGCTCCTGGCTTTGGCGCTCAACGATGCGGATGGGTTTGGTCCAACAGCGTTTAGACCTAATGAGATAGAATAGGACCATCGCATGGCGGTCCACATGAACCCACTCGATTTTCGTGCCGTTGATGCAATGGCTTTGCGATATGGACGTGTCGTGACACTCCTCCGCGATGAGCAGCTTGCATAGACTGATCGGAACCATCGCCCGACACCGCCCATCGCCGGGCATTCGCTACGGCGTACCGTTGCTGCTCGTCACGTTCATGACGTTCGTGCGCTTCCTGGCGCCGGCCTATATCGCTCCCTTCCTCCTCTACATCCCCGTTCTGTTGGCGGGAAGCCTCGCCTTCGGCCGGGGGGCCGGAACGTTGGTCCTCACGCTCTCCACGTTGATCGCCACTTGGTTCTACACGCGCGACGGGAGCCTCGACGGTGTCGATGTCTCGCTCCTGTGTCAGTACGTGTTGATTGGTGCCGTCATGATCTGGATCTGCGACTCGCTGCGTCGGTCCGTTGTGCAGAACGAGGCGACGCTGGAGCGCCTTGACGGTGCGAACCGCACCCTTGTTAGCAACCAATCGGAATTGACCGCTGCTAATGCTCGGGCAGAGGCCGCGAAAGAGGCTGCCGAGGAGCACAGCCGGGCGAAGAGCCGGTTCCTGGCAAACATGAGCCACGAGTTGCGCACGCCGCTATCCGCGGTGATCGGCTATTCGGAGATGCTGGAGGAGGAGGCGGAGGAACTCGGCCAGG
>NZ_VRUV01000030.1:0-19588 GCF_008039455.1 Methylobacterium sp. WL116 | reverse complement strand
GAGGCCGAGCCGCTCAAGCGCGAGCTCGCCGCCCGCGGGCTGCCGCCGCGCCACGCCCTCGAGTTGCTCGACGCGTTCCGGATGGATGCGCGCAAGAACCGCTACGCCGACTGGGACGAGCTGATCCATTACTGCCGCTACTCGGCGATGCCGGTCGGTCGCTACGTCCTTGACGTGCACGGCGAGGATCCCGCCCGGGTCTGGGCCGCCTCGGACGCGATCTGCGCAGCGCTCCAGATCGTCAACCATCTCCAGGATTGCGGCAAGGATTTCCGCACTCTCGACCGGGTCTACATCCCGCAGGACGCGCTCGATCGGCACGGCGCCACCGTCGCCATGCTGGGAGCCGCCAGGGCGACGCCGCAATTGCGCGCGGTCATCCGCGACTTGGCCGAGCGGACGCTGGGCCTGCTCGACGCGGGCAAGGTGCTGCCGGACCTGATCGACGACCTGCGCCTGTCGCTGGAGATCGCGGCGATCCACCGGCTCGCCGTCGTCCTCGCCCGCGGGCTGCTCGATCGCGATCCGCTCTCGGAGAAGGTCCATTACGGCAAGGCCGGTTTCGCGTTGACGGCGCTCGGCGGCATCGGCGCGACGCTGGCCCGCCGGCCGTTCCGAGGGCGCATCGTCCGCGCGGCGCCGCAGGGCAAGGCTTACCCATGACCGTCACCGCCACCGCGACGGCCCTGCCCGCTGACGAGGCCCCGGCCCTGTCGGCGGCCGGCTCGTCGTTCTACACCGCGATGCGCCTGCTGCCGAAGGAGCGGCGCGAGGCGATGTACGCCGTCTACGCGTTCTGCCGTGCGGTCGACGACGTCGCCGACGACGGCGGCGCGGCCGACCTGCGCGCGGCCGAGCTCGACCGCTGGCGCGCCGACATCGACGGACTCTATGCCGGCAGGCCCGCGGCGCGCGTGCGCGACCTCGTGGTTCCGGTGCAGCGCTACGACCTGAAGCGGGAAGACTTCCACGCCGTGATCGACGGCATGGCGATGGACGCGTTCGAGGACATCGTCGCGCCCGACGCGGCGACCCTCGACCTCTACTGCGACCGGGTCGCCAGCGCCGTCGGGCGCCTGTCCGTGCGGATCTTCGGCATGCCGGAGGCGCTCGGCATCGAGCTCGCCTGGCACGAGGGCCGGGCGCTGCAGCTCACCAACATCCTGCGCGACATCGACGAGGATGCCGAGCGCGGCCGGCTCTACCTGCCGCGGGAAAGGCTCGCCGCGATCGGCCTGACCGATCCGACGCCGCACGCGGCGATCACGCATCCGCGCATCGGCGAGGTCTGCGCCGCGCTCGCGGCGGAGGCCGAGGCGCATTACGCCGCGACCTGGGCGATCATCGCCAAGAGCCCGCGCAAGCCGACCAAGGCGGCCCGCCTGATGGCGGCGGCCTACCGGCTCTACCTCGTCGCGCTGCTCAAGCGCGGCTGGGCGATGCCGCGGGCGCGGGTGAAGCCGAGGAAGCTCGCCCTCGTCGCCGTGGCGCTTCGGCACGGGATCGTCTGATGGCGACGGTCCACGTCGTCGGTGCCGGGCTCGCGGGCCTGTCGGCCGCCGTCTCCCTGGTGGAACGCGGCGCCCACGTCGTCGTGCACGAGGCGGCCAAGCAGGCCGGCGGCCGCTGCCGGTCGTACTACGACCCGACGCTCGGTCTCGAGCTCGACAACGGCAATCACCTGCTGCTGTCGGGCAACGCCGACGCCCTCGAGTTCCTGAAGCGCGTCGGCGCGCCGGACGACGCGCTGACCGGCCCGGACGAGGCCGCCTTCCCGTTCGCCGACCTGAAGACCGGCGAGCGCTGGACCCTTCGCCCGAATGCGGGCCGGGTGCCGTGGTGGGTGCTGAGCAAGGCGCGCCGCGTGCCGGGCAGCCGCGCGCGCGACTACCTCGCGCCGCTCGGCATCCTGCGGGCGGCAGCCGGCAAGGCGGACGGTGCCGGCGGGACGATCGGCGCCAGCATGGCCTGCGAGGGCGCGCTCTACGACCGGCTCTGGCATCCGGTCCTGCTGGCGGCGCTGAACACCGAGGTCGCCGAGAGCGATGTCGGGCTGGCCGCCAAGATCCTCCGCGAGACGCTGGGCGCCGGCGGGGCGGCTTGCCGCCCGCTGGTGGCGGTGAAGGGCCTGTCCTACGCCTTCGTCGACCCGGCGCTGCGGTACCTCGCATCGAGCGGCGCCTCCGTCCGCTTCGGCCGGCGCCTGCGTGGGTTGGGCCTCGGCGCGGCCGGCGTCGAGCGGCTCGACTTCGCCGACGGGGCGGTCGACGTGGCGGACGGCGATTCGGTCGTGCTGGCCTTGCCGCCCTGGGTCGCCTCCGAGATGCTGCCCGGCCTGTCCGCGCCGAAGGCGTTCCGCTCGATCGTCAACGCCCATTTCAAGATGGTGCCGAAGGCGGGCTCGCCGCTGATCCTCGGCATGGTGAACTCGCTGACCGAGTGGCTTTTCGCCTATCCCGACCGCTATTCGGTGACGATCAGCGGCGCCGACCGGCTGCTCGACGTGCCGCGCGAAGATTTGGCCAAGCAGATCTGGGCCGAGATCGCGACCGTGGCCGACCTTGCCCCGGAACTGCCAAGCTGGCAGATCGTCAAGGAGAAGCGCGCGACCTTCGCCGCGACGCCGGTTGAGGCCGCGCGCCGCGCCGGCGCGGAGACGGCGTGGTCGAACCTCGTGCTCGCGGGCGACTGGACGGCCACCGGGCTGCCCTCGACGATCGAGGGGTCGATCCGCTCGGGCAAGACGGCCGCACTCGCCCTGTCGTGCGATCCGGCACGCACGCGCGGCGCCGCATGAGGCAGGACCGAGACGAGCATGCGTTCGGACCGGCGACGGGCCGGTACGGCCCATGCGTAGGCAGGACGAGAGGGGCGAGCCGTGATCCGATCCGGGACGATCGGGCGCGGATCGAGAGTTGTGGCCGTTTGAGGCGAGGATGATGCGAGAGGCTGTGAACAAGGTCGAGGCGCTGCAACGCCCGAAGACCCAGGCGATTTCCCTCGACGACGTCGATCACGGCGTCGCGCGGGCGACCCGCGCCCTGACCGCCCTCGCCCAGGCCGACGGGCACATCTGCTTCGAGCTCGAGGCCGACGCCACGATCCCGTCCGAGTACATCCTGTTCCACCAGTTCCGCGACACCCGTCCGCCCGAGGGCCTGGAGCCGAAGATCGGCAATTACCTGCGTCGCACGCAGGAGAAGCATGGCGGCTGGGCCCTCGTCCACGAGGGGCCGTTCGACATGAGCTGCACGGTGAAGGCCTACTTCGCCCTCAAGATGATCGGCGACGACATCGAGGCGCCGCACATGCGCCGGGCGCGCGAGGCGATCCTGTCGCGCGGCGGCGCGGCGCAATCCAACGTCTTCACCCGCTTCATCCTGGCGCTCTACGGCGAGGTGCCGTGGTCGGCGGTGCCGGTGATGCCGGTCGAGGTGATGTTCCTGCCGAAGTGGTTCCCGTTCCACCTCGACAAGGTGTCGTACTGGGCCCGCTGCGTGATGGTGCCGCTCTTCGTGCTGCAGGCGACCAAGCCGCGGGCGAAGAACCCGCGCGGCGTCGGCATCGGTGAGCTGTTCCTGACGCCCCCGTCCAGCGTGCGCCGCTGGCCCGGCAGCCCGCACGCGACCTGGCCGTGGACGCCGATCTTCGGCGCGATCGACCGCGTGCTGCAGAAGGTGGAGGCCTACTTCCCCCATCGCATCCGCCTGCGGGCGATGGAGAAGGCGCGGGCCTGGGTCAGCGAGCGCCTGAACGGCGAGGACGGGCTCGGCGCGATCTTCCCGGCCATGGTCAACACCGTGCTGATGTACGAGGCGATGGGCTACGGCCCGGACCATCCGCAGGTCCGCGTCGCCTGCGACGCGATCGAGAAGCTCGTCGTGGTGAAGGCGCACGAGGCCTACGTGCAACCCTGCGTCTCCCCGGTCTGGGACACCGCTCTGGCCGGGCACGCGCTGCTCGAGGCCGGCGGCACCGATGCCGAGGGGCAGGCCCGCGCCGGCCTCGACTGGCTGCTGCCGCGCCAGGTGCTCGACATCGCCGGCGACTGGGCGGCGGCCAAGCCCAAGGTCCGCCCCGGCGGCTGGGCCTTCCAGTACGCCAACGCCCACTACCCGGACCTCGACGACACCGCCGTCGTGGTGATGGCGATGGATCGCGCCATGCGCCAGCACGGGCTGGTGGCCAACATGCCGGACTACACCGCCTCGATCGCCCGGGCGCGCGAATGGGTCGAGGGCCTGCAGTCGAAGGACGGCGGCTGGGCGGCGTTCGACGCCGACAACAACCACATGTACCTCAATCACATCCCGTTCTCGGATCACGGCGCGCTGCTCGACCCGCCGACCGCGGACGTGACCGCTCGCGTCGTGTCGATGTTGTCGCAGCTCGGCGAGACCCGCGAATCGTCGAAGGCCCTCGATCGCGGCGTGACCTACCTGCTCAACGACCAGGAGCAGGACGGCAGCTGGTACGGCCGCTGGGGCATGAACTTCATCTACGGCACGTGGTCGGTGCTGTGCGCGCTGAACGCGGCCGGGGTCGATCCCGCCTCGCCCGAGATCCGGCGCGCCGTGGAATGGCTGATCCGCATCCAGAATCCGGATGGCGGCTGGGGCGAGGACGCGTCGAGCTACAAGATCGATCCGGCGTTCGAGGCCGGCTCCTCCACCGCATCGCAGACCGCCTGGGCGCTGCTCGCACTGATGGCCGCCGGGGAATGCGACGACCCGGCCGTGACCCGCGGCATCAACTTCCTAGCGCGCACGCAAGGAACCGACGGCTTCTGGAACGAGGAGCGCTACACCGCGACCGGTTTCCCGCGGGTGTTCTACCTGCGCTACCATGGCTATCCGAAGTTCTTCCCGCTCTGGGCGATGGCGCGCTACCGCAACCTCAAGCGCGGCAACAGCCGCCGGGTGGCGTTCGGGATGTGATCGGCCGACTTTGCGCGATCCGAGCGGAGCGGGCACGGGCGGGAAGGACCGTCTGCGCCACCCCGGGCTCGGCGAGCGGTCGGGGTGATTTGTAGGACGGACCGCCGGTGATCGCTTCGCGGATGCCACCCTTTACGATCGTCGACCCATGACCCGCGTGGAGCCGGCGTCCCCTGCCCGCGCGGTCGGTCTCCATGCGCCCGACCCCGCGTCGAGCCTTCCGGTGCTCGCGGTCACGGGCCTCGCCAAGGAACGCCGGCTCGCTTCGGGCCCCGGCGTCGAGGCGGTGGGCGCCGGCGGAAATCCCGCCCGTCTCGCCGCCCTGCTGGCGTCGCGGGACCCGCCCGGCTGCCGCGCGATCGTCAGCATCGGCATCGCGGGCGGTCTCGATCCGAACCTCGTTCCGGGCGACGTGGTGGTCGCGGCCGGAATCGTCGCGGCGGACCGGCGCTACGAGGCCGATCCGGCGGTCGCGGCCGCCCTGCTCGCGCGCCTCGGTCTGCCCGGCGACACGATTCGCTCCGGCGACCTCGCCGGCGTCGATGCTGCGGTGATGAGCGTCGCGGGCAAGGCCGAGCTGCGGGCGCGCACCCGGGCGCTAGCCGTCGACATGGAATCGCACATCGCCGCCGCCTTCGCGGAGCGGCACGGTCTGCCGTTCGCGGCGATCCGGGTGGTCTGCGATCCGGCGCACCGGGCCTTACCCGCCTTCGCCGCCCAGGCTCTCAAGCCGAATGGCGAGCCCGACATCCTCGCCGTCCTCTCGGCTGTCGCACGAGGATCGGCCCGGATTGGCGATCTTGTCCGTCTCGCGCGCGATTCGAACGCCGCCTTCGCGGCGCTCAGCCGCTGCCGCACGCTCCTCGGCCCGAGCCTCGGGGTGCCGCCGCACGAGGATCGCCGCGGCGCCTGAGCGTGCGGCTTCGGCGATCCTCTAGCTCGCCTGCTACCACTGATAGCGAAGTCCCGCGGTGACGCCGTGGGCGACGCCCGTGCGGGTGCCGATGGCCGCCTGATAGTCGACCCGCCAGCCCAGGTCGTCGGTGAGGCTGCCCTGCAGGCCGGCGCCGGCGCTGACGAAGTCGTCGCGCAGGAACGGCACGGCCACGGCGGCGGTGGCGAGACCGTTCTGGACGCTGGCGAGACGCACGGTGCCGCTGCTGCCTTGCGGAACCGTGGCGAGGTTGTACGCCAAGCGCACCGACGGGATCAGTCCGGCGAGCCCGTAATAGGCCAGCTCGCCGCCGAAGCGCACCGTGGTTTGAACCAGGGTGAGGTCGCGATACGCGATGTTGTTGCCCGCCGCTCCGGTCTCCGTGAAGCCGTCGACGGTGCCGGACAGGTGGGTGATGCCTGCGAACAGCGTCAGCCCGAGGTCGCCGGCTCGGATCGGCACGCCGGCCTCGCCGTCGATCGCGAAGGCGCTGCCCGAGCTGCGCCCGGACGCGGTGAGCCCGTAGGCCGCAGGTCGGCGGATCCCGTCGAGGCTGACCTCCGGCGCGCCGCCGACGATGCCCTGGGCGTAGAAGTCCGCACCGTAGTAGCCGGCATAGGCCGAGACCGTGAAGGCGCTCTGGTCCTGCCGGAAGCCGCCGGCGCGGCTGAGCGACCCGCCGCCGCCGCCGACGGCGACGCCCGCGCGCCAAACTCCGGGCAGCGGAAGATCGAGTCCGGCGCTGCCCTGCGCGATGGTGCGGTCGAGGGCGAGGCCGCCGTTGCGCGGCTGGTCGGCGAACACAACATCGCTGCGGATCCACAAGCCGCCGGACTGGCTCCAGGGCCCGGCGAGGCCCTGGCCGCGGCGCAGGGCGGCGAGGTGGTCCTGCACGCCCCGTGTCGCCGACGCGGCGAAGCCGAGGGTCGCGCCGCCGAGCTCCTGAAGCACCACGGGCGCCGTCTGCTTCATCACCGCGAGGGAGAGCGGATCGACGTAGGTGGGCAGCGTCAAGCGATAGGCGAGCAGCACCGAATCGTTGTTGATGCCGGCATCGTAGCCCTGACCGTTGATGCTGCCTTGCCGGGTGAGGAAGTCATTGTCGTTGCCGACGAGCAGGAAATAGTCGTTCGGCGCCCGCTCGCTCAGCACCGGCACGAGACCGAGGGCCTCGAACTTCTCCGAGAGCGTGGTCTGGGTCGCCGGGTTGGTGTTGAGGTTCATGCCGAAGCGCCCGAGCTGGACCGGGTTCAGCAGGTTGAAGATCTCGGTCGTCTGCGCCGGCTGGACCCCGGGCCGCAGGGTGCCCCCCGGCGAGATCGGGGTGGCCCCGTCGTAGGGGGTGCCGGCGATGTTTGTGGCCTGCGCGATGTCGACCAGCAGGACGCTCTTGTAGACGATCGGCGTGGTGTTGCCGGTGCCGAGCCCGTTCGAATCGCGAGAGAGCACGAGGAACTGGGTGTCGTTGAGGGCCAGCATGTCGCTCTGTGCCGCCGTCCGGTTCGGCGCGCCGCCGTTGCCGGTGTCGCGGTAGGTCGGCAGCTGCAGCACGTATTCGCGCGCGGGCGCGGCCGGTACCGCGCTGCCGGCGAGGTCGTAGATCAGGATGCGGGTGTTGTTGCGCTGTTGCTGATTCGGGCCGGAATCCTGGAGCGTGGCACTCTGCAGAATGGTGACGAGGCTGCGGCCGTCGGGGGCCAGCGACAGCGCCTCGAAGCCCTGGTTGTTGCGTCGGCCGGTGTCGGGCGGGTTGATCGAGTTGAAGTCGAGCGCCCCGGCCGTGCGCGGCCGGATCGCGTCGGGCACGCCGAGCACGCCCTGAAGCTGCCCGCCGGCGCTGAAGTAATAGATGTTCGGCCCGTACTCGTCGCTGACGTAGAAGGAGCCGTCGAGTCGCCGCGCGAGACCTTCCGCATCGAGGCTGATCCGGCCTGCGCTCGGCCCGCTCGCCACCGAAGGCAGCACCGCGCCGAGCTGGGTCGTGGTGCCGGAGGCCGGATCGAGACCGCTGAAGCGCCGGCCGTTGGCATCGGTGAGCACGATGCCGCCGTTCGGCACGATCGCGATCTGCCGCTGGGAGGCGGTCAATTGCGGCAGGCCCGCGCCGGGATCGGGCGTGAAGCTGAGATTGAAGCGGTTCAGCCGGCCGGCGTAATCGGAGAACAGCCCGCCGCTCGGATCGTTGTAGCCCCGATCGGGCAGCGTGTAGAGCGTGCCGCTGTAGGTGGCCCCCGAGCGCCGCCAGCTGGCGAGGTCGATCGCGAGCGCGGAGAACGAGCCCAGCGTGTCGCCGAGGAAGTCGCGGGTGGTGGCCGGCAGCCGGCCGACGCCCTGGAGACCTTGGTTCACGACGGTCGCATCGCCAACCGTCACCGCCACTGGGCCGTCGGCCGTCGTCAGGTTCGGCGTGCGGATCGCCTGGGCCGAGGCCGCGCCCGTCAGGAACGCAAGCACGCCGAATGAGCCCACGGCTCGCGCCGCGCCGTACCGTGTCACCATCGCGGGATCCCCCAGCCACTCAAGCTGAGCCGCAGCTAGGGATCGGGCATGACGGCCCGGTGACGGCAGGAAGGATATTTGTCCTGCGTTGGGTCAGCTGCAGACATCGTGTCGCGAAAGGCACGACGCTCCACCGAGCCTCGCCGAAACGAAGGAGGCCCGCACGGTTTCCCGGGCGGGCCTCCTCGAATGCGCGTGGCCGAGCCGTCAGGCCGCGGTGCGGTTGCGGGCTTCGCGCTTGGTGTCGACGCCGGAGGCTTTGATCTCGGAGAGCTTCTGGGCGACGTTGCGGGAGAACACGAACTCGGCCGGGCGCTGGTTCTCGAGGCTGACCTCGGGGGCCATCTCACCCTCGGTCTTGATCCCGCGGATGGCGTGGATCAGCGGCTTCCAGGGCTTGCGCACCGAATCGACCACCGAGGAGGCCTCGTAGCCCGAGTGGACCATGCAGTCGGCGCACTTCTCGTAGTTGCCGGTGCCGTAGGAATCCCAGTCGGTCTCCTCCATCAGCTCCTTGAACGTGGCCGCGTAGCCCTCGCCGAGCAGGTAGCAGGGCTTCTGCCAGCCGAACACGGTGCGGGTCGGGTTGCCCCAGGGCGTGCAATGGTAGGTCTGGTTGCCGGCGAGGAAGTCGAGGAACAGGCCCGACTGCTGGAACGCCCACTTCTGGCGGCCCTTCTCCTTGCCGGCGCGGAACACGCCGCGGAACAGGTCCTTCGTCGCCTTGCGGTTCAGGAAGTGCTGCTGGTCGGGCGCGCGCTCGTAGGCGTAGCCGGGCGAGACGGTGATGCCGTCGATGCCCATCTTGGTCACGCTGTCGAAGAAGTCGGCGATCTTGTCCGAGGACGAGTTGTTGAAGAAGGTGCAGTTGATGGTGACGCGGAAGCCCATCTCCTTCGCCTTGGCGATCGCCGCCACGGCCTTGTCGTAGACGCCGCGCTGGCAGACCGAGCCGTCGTGCATCTCCTTGTCGCCGTCGAGATGGATCGACCAGGTGAAGTACGGGCTCGGCTTGTACTCCTTGATCTTCTTCTCGAGCAGCAGCGCGTTCGTGCACACGATCGCGAACTTCTTCTGCGCGATGATGCCCTCGACGATCTGCGGCAGGTCCTTGTGCAGCAGCGGCTCGCCGCCGGCGATCACCACCATCGGGGCGCCGCACTCGCGCACGGATTCCAGCGCGTCCGCCACGGGCAGGCGCTTGTTCAGGATCTCGTCGGGGTAATCGATCTTGCCGCAGCCGGCGCAGGCGAGATTGCAGCGGAACAGGGGCTCCATCATCATCACGAGCGGATAGCGCTTCCGGCCGGTGAGATGCTGCTTGATGATGTAGCTGCCGATCGTCGCGACATACCGGAGGGGGATTCCCAAGATACGGCTCCTGTTTGCGTAGCCCCGAACCAAGGGGCTGCTTAACGTGAAAAAAATTCGAATTCCAGCGCTCTAGCCTGGAACCGATCTGAACGGGCCGGTCCTGGGCCGTTTCGCGTGCGTGTTTGCGGGGCTGACGCAACCGCGCCACAGCCCGAGGGCCGTTCCTGCGAACGCGTCCTGCTTCGGGGGGGGACCCCATCCTGCCAATGCGTCGGCAATGCGACGGCAGTCCCGCGAAACGGCGCATCCCGTGATATTGCGGTGCGAAACGGCGCCGGCGCCACACATCGATGGGGAGAGCCGCCCGCCTCGGGGGTCGCTGCGTTGCAATCGCAGGGCTGCAAGATTACTGAGCGCTGCGGCCTTGGCGCAACGATCGTGCCTCGGATGCGTCCTCATCCCGCGTCGTCCGGTGCGTTCACCGGGTCGGCGCCACGTCTTCGGCCACACGGCATCGTGAGACGACCGCGTCTCGATCAGGTCCGATCCTGCCTCGATGCGACCGGGTGGATGTGGCGAAGGTCTCGCGCCGTCGACGGATCCCGCGGGACCCGTCCCGGCAGCATACAAGATGTGAGAGTCGTGCGGCCTCGAAGGGCAGCCGCTCCAGGCAGGTAGGGTACTCGTGATCGAACGTCTCGTCGCGTTTTCCGTCCGACATCGCTGGGTCGTGATCGCCCTGGTGGCCCTGGTCACCGCCGCCAGCACCGGCATCGCGGCGCATCTGTTCCGCATCAACACCGATGTCGAGCGGCTGATCGATCCGAAGGAGCCCTGGCGCCAGGACGAGATCAACTACGAGAAGGCGTTCCCGCAGCGCACGAACACGGTCGTCGCGGTGATCGACGGCAAGACGCCGGAGCAGGCGGAAGAGGCCGCGAGCGCCTTCGCCAAGGCGATCGCCGTCCACAAGAACCTGATCGAGACGGTCTACCGGCCCGACGGCGGCCCCTTCTTCGAGAAGAACGGCCTGCTGCTGCTGCCGCAGGCGGAACTGGAGAAGACCACCGAGCAGCTGGTGCAGCAGCAGGGCCTGCTCGGGCCGCTCGCCTCCGATCCGAGCCTGCGCGGCGTGATGCGGGTGCTGGCGCTCGGCGCCCGCGGCATCAAGAGCGGCGACGCCAAGATCGAGGATCTCGACAAGCCGATGGGCGAGATCGACCGGACGTTGCAGACGGTGCTCGACGGCAAGCCGGCGCGGATGTCCTGGCAGCTCCTGCTGTCGGGCGGCGAGAGCAAGACCACCGACCTGCGCAAGTTCGTGCTGATCCAGCCGGTGCTCGATTTCAACGCGCTGCAGCCGGGCTACACCGCGACGAAGCTGATCCGGAATGTCGCCAAGGAGCTCAACATCGATCCCGAGCACGGGCTCGAGATGCGTCTCACCGGCCCGGTCGCGGTCGCCGACGACGAGTTCGCGACGCTGTCCGACGACGCGCTGCTGAACAACCTCGTCACCGTCGGCGCCATCGTCCTGTTCCTCTGGCTCGCCCTGCGCTCGGCGCCGCTGGTGGTGTCGGTTCTGATCACCACCTTCTCCGGCCTGATCGTCACGGCGGCGCTCGGGCTGCTGATGGTGGGCGAGCTCAACCCGATCTCGGTGGCCTTCGCAGCCCTGTTCGTCGGCCTCGGCATCGATTTCGGCATCCAGTTCTCGGTGCGCTACCGTGCCGACCGCTACGAGCAGCCGACGCTCGAGGACGCGATCCGCGCCGCCGCGCGCGGGGTCGGCTGGTCGCTGACCCTGGCGGCGGTGTCGCTGATCGCCGGCTTCTTCGCCTTCCTGCCGACCGCGTTCCGTGGCGTCTCCGAGCTCGGCCTGATCGCCGGCGTCGGCATGGTCGTCGCCTACCTGTTCGCGATCACCCTCCTGCCGGCGCTGATCGCCGTGTTCCGGCCGAAGGGCGAGAAGGCCGCCGTCGAGACCACGTGGCTCGCAGGCGTCGATCCGTGGATCATCCGCAATCGCAAGCCGGTGCTGATCGCCGTCGGCCTCGTCACGCTGGCCGGCGCCCCGCTGCTGTGGAAGCTGCCCTTCGATTCGAACCCGATGCACCTTCGCAGCCCGCACGTGGAATCGATCGCGACCTATCTCGACCTGATCAAGGATCCCGCCACGAGCCCGAACGTCGCCGACGTGCTGGCTCCGAGCGTCGACGCCGTGCCCGAGGTCACGAAGAAGCTCGCCGCGCTGCCGCTGGCCGCCGACATCATGAGCATCGACACCTTTGTGCCGCGCGACCAGGACAAGAAGCTCGCCACCGTCGCCGAGACGGCCGAGCTGCTCGATCCGATCCTCAACCCGACGCGCAAGCCGTCGCCGCCGACCGATGCCGACAACGTCAAGGCCTTGAAGGACACCGCGGCCGCCCTGACCGGCATCGCCGGCGGCAATGCGCCCGGCAACAAGACCGCCGGCCGTCTCTCTGGCACGCTCGACAAGCTGGCGGCCGCCAAGCCGGCGACGCGCGAGGCCGCCTCGGTCACCCTCACCACCGATCTCGGCCCGCTGCTCTCGCGGCTGCGGACGGTGCTGCATCCCGAGAAGATCACCCTCGCCAACCTACCGCCGCAGCTGAAGGCCGAATGGGTCGCCGCCGACGGCCGCGCCCGCATCGAGGTGCATCCGAAGGGCAATTCCAACGACGACGAGGTGCTGCGGCAGTTCGCATCCGAGATCCAGAGCGTCGCGCCGCACGCCACCGGCGCGCCGATCGCCACGACCTCGTCGAGCTACACCATCCTCGGCGCCTTCGTGCAGGCGGCGGTGACCGCCCTGGTACTGATCTTCATCATCCTCTCGGTGGCGCTGCGGAAGCCTTGGGACGTGGCGATGACGCTCGGGCCGTTGGTGCTCGCCACCTTGTGGACGCTGATGGCGCTGCACGTCGTCGGCATGCCGCTGAACTTCGCCAACATCATCGCCCTACCGCTGATGCTCGCGGTCGGCGTGGCGTTCCATATCTACTACGTAATCGCTTGGCGGGCCGGCGTCACCGACATGCTGGCCTCCAGCCTGACGCGGGCGATCTTCTTTTCCGCGCTGACCACGGGCACCGCCTTCGGCTCGCTGGTGCTGTCGAGCCATCCCGGCACGGCGAGCATGGGCAAGCTGCTGGCGCTGTCGCTGTTCTTCACGCTCATCGCCGCCTTCTTCGTGGTGCCGGCCTTCCTCGGTCCGCCGCCGGCCAAGCCCGATGCCGATCGCCCCGAGGGGGAAGAGGCCGGCCGGTTGCCCGGCACGGGCCAGGCCGTCCGCCCGGAGCCCGCCGCCGTGAAGTGACGGACGGCAGGCCTTTCTGCTCAAACGCACGGCGTCGTCCCACGGGGACGGCGCCGTTCTCGTTTGGTGGGCAGGCTTTTATCCGCGAGCGACCTCGGTCGGCGTGCGGGCTGCGATCAGTGCGCGGGCTTCGCGGTGCCGGTCCCGGTCGGCTCGGTCACGTTCGCCTTGGCGGATGCTCCCGCGGCCTTGGAGGCCTGCGGCAGGCTCGTCGCATCGATGACGTCGAAGCGGACGCCGTCCTCGGCCTGCTTCAGCGCGGCATTCGCCTCGTAGTACTTGCCCTGGTCCAGCAGCGCCGCAGCCTGGTCGACATCCGCCGTCGTCTTGGCCAGCGGCACAACGGCCATGGTGAAGTTCACGTTCACGCCGGCCAGCTTCAGCTTCTCGGCCGCGCCCTTGCGGTCGCCCTTCTCGAGATTCTTGTTGGCATCGGCCACAGCTGCCGCCTTCTGCGGCGTGGCGACGAAATCCTCGTCGAGCAGCAGCTGCCCGTCGACCGGCAGCCACGCGACGGGCTGCATCATGTCGCCGACGCCGGTGCCCTTGGCCGGCATCGCCTTGGCGGCGGCGGGCGGCTTGAGATCGGCCTCCGCCTTGGTGAACACGCTCTCGTCGGTCTTCGCCTTTGCGAGGACCGCCTGCGCATCGTGGACCAGCGTCTTGGCCTGGGCCGGGTCGGCATCGAAGATCGCGATCCGGGCGAGATGCAGGTCGTGGAAGCCCTTCGCCCCATCGGCCGACAGCTTGCCGACGTCCTTCTGGATCGCGGTTTCGTGGGAGGCGGCGGTCGTCGCAGCTTGGTCGGCGGCGTAGGCGGCGCCCCCGAGGGCGACGGAGGCGGTGAAGACGGTGGCGAGAAGGGTGTAGCGGGTCATGACGACATCTCCGATCCGTCCCATGCGGCGGCGAGGGTCTGTTGCGACGATCGTCTTGTGCCCTGGGGCTGCTGTCGGAACGCGGGCGCCGAAGCTCACGTTGCATGAAATTTTGGTCATCAATCGGACATGCTGCCGAAAGGCACGTCCTGATGAGCAATTTGCGAAGATATACAGTCGCTTTACAGTGTCGTTTCTGAAGCGTTTGAGGCGAATGCTACTGCGGGCTCCGTGATGACGTCGTCATCGTCTATTCGGCGCGAAATCCGAAAACCCGCCGCAGACGATCCCCGACCGCGCGACCGCATCCACGGAGGCCCGCGCGACGAGCGCGTCCCGCTCCGCGGCGTAGGCGTAGCCCGGCGCCTCGCCGAGGAAGCCGCCGGCGGTGGCCGGGTGGGTGTAGAGCTCGGTCAGGCCGTCGGGCAGGTGCGCGAGCAGGCCGGCCACGCGGGCGGGCGTCATCGCTCCGGACCAGGCCAGACCCAGGGTTCGATCGGGAATGGTCAGCCCCATCATCCGGGCCCGGACCGCGAGCAGGGCCGCCCAGGGTGCCGTATCGAGGGCCACCCGCGGGGTCGCACCGGGCTCGGCGCGCTTCAGCACCGCCCGCGGCTCGCGCGGCACGCGGATCGAGCGCATCCCGTAACGCGGCCCGATCGACAGCACCGCGCCGGCGATCAACGGATGCACGTGGAAGTGCTTATGCGCGTTCACGTGATCAAGTGGCAGACCGGTGATGCGGTAGGCCTCGAACTGCGCGGTGATCTCGGCGGCGAGCTGGCGGCGGACCGCCGGCCTCAGCGCAAGGTCGAGGCCGAGGCGTTCCATGTCGCGACGCATCAGGCCGGCGTCATCGGTGAGATCCGGCAAGGTGGCGGCCGGCAGCGTCGGCCACGCCTCGACGAGCACCAGATGCAATCCCACGCGTAGCGACGGCATCCGCTTGGCGCGGGCGACCGCGTCCGCGGCGGCGGGGGCCGAGACCATCAGGCTCGCCGCCGTGAGGATGCCGTCGCGATGGGCCTGCTCGACCGCCTCGTTGACCTCCGGGCTCAGGCCGAAATCGTCGGCGGTGACGACGAGACGCTTCACGAGACACTCCGGTGTACGGGGGCGCGGCTGTTTGCCGGGGGCCTCGGACTCGGACCCCTGAACGAAGACGGCCGGGCTTTGGGGCCCGGCCGTCTGGATCGGTCGATGCGATGGAAAGCTGGCGCCCTTGTCAGGCGGCCTTGGCGGTGCCCTGACGCTCCTTGAGGAAGCGGTAGAACTCCACGCCCTCGCGCAGGCGGCGCTTCATCATGTCGGGCGAGCGCACCATCTCGGAGACGATCGAGGCGATCTTCGGAGCGCGGAAGTAGAACTTCCGGTAGAACTCCTCCACCGCCGCGAAGATCTCGGCGTGCGACAGGTGCGGGTAGTGCAGCGGCGCGATCTGCACGCCGTTCTCATCCACGAGCTCGGCGTTCTCGACGTCGAGCCAGCCGTTCTCCACCGCCTGCTTGTAGAGGAAGGTGCCGGGGTACGGCGCCGCCAGCGAGGCCTGGATGGTGTGCGGGTTGATGCGCTTGGCGAAGGCGATCGTCTCCTGGATCGTCTCGCGGGTCTCACCCGGCAGGCCGACGATGAAGGTGCCGTGGATCGCGATGCCGAGGTCGTGGCAATCCTTGGTGAACTTCTCGGCGACCTCGACGCGCATGCCCTTCTTGATGTTGTTCAGGATCTTCTGGTTGCCGGACTCGTAGCCGACCAGCAGCAGGCGCAGGCCGTTGGCCTTCAGCACCTCGAGGGTCTCGCGCGGAACGTTCGCCTTGGCGTTGCACGACCAGGTGACGCCGAGCTTGCCCAGCTCGCGCGCGATCTCCTCGGCGCGGGGCAGGTTGTCGGTGAAGGTGTCGTCGTCGAAGAAGAACTCCTTCGTCTGCGGGAACTCCTTCAGGCAGTACTTGATCTCCTCGATCACGTGCGCGACCGAGCGGGTGCGGTAGGTATGCCCGCCCACCGTCTGCGGCCACAGGCAGAACGTGCAGCGGCTCTTGCAGCCGCGGCCGGAATAGAACGAGATGTAGGGGTGCTTGAGGTACCCGATAAAGTACTTCTCCATCTCGAGATCGCGCTTGTACACGCTCGTGACGAAGGGAAGCTGATCCATGTCGGTCATGATCTCGCGGTCCTCGTTGTGGACCACGACGCCGTCGGCGTTGCGATAGGACAGACCCTTGATCTCCGACATCGGCGTGCCGTCGGCGACTTCCTTGACGGTGAAGTCGAACTCGTTGCGGGCGCAGAAGTCGATGCACGGCGCCTGGGCCATCGCGCCGGCGGCGTCCACCGCGACCTTCGCGCCGATCAGTCCGGCGATCAGCTTGGGGTTGGCGGCCTTGAGCGCCTCGACGGTCTTCACGTCCGACTTGAACGACGGCACCGAGGTGTGGAGCACCACCATGTCGAAGTCGTTGGCCTGGGCAACGATCTCGGCCAGCTTGATGTTGTGCGGCGGCGCGTCGATCAGCTTCGAGTTCGGCACCAGGGCGGCCGGCTGGGCGAGCCAGGTCGGGTACCAGAACGACTTGATCTCGCGCTTGGCCTGGTAGCGGGACCCGGCGCCGCCGTCGAAGCCGTCGAAGGTGGGAGCCTGGAGGAAGAGCGTGCGCATGGGGTTCAAGGCCTCAGAGCAGGGCGATCGGATCGAAAGGATGACGGATCGAGGATGGCAAGTTTAAACGACGGGACGGCAAGGTCAGACGGTGGGCGACTCAGCATCCTGGCCGAGATTGCCCTCCGGAATAAGCGTTCCATCCGCAACGACGCGATAATCGTGACCTTTCCATGTCACCGCCCCCGATACGAAGCTCCATGAGAAGTTCGCGAACGAGAGGATGTCGCGGATCGGCAACAGCCAGTACGGGTGGGGGCCGATCCCGAAGGCACGCTCCAGCCGCATCGACAGGATGATGCGGCAGGCGAGCGCCAAGGCCGCGACGCCGAGCGCGGTCGCGCCGGCCTCCGGCATCAACGCGGCGATCAGCGCGATCGGGAAGGCGTGGGTGACGATCGAGCCGGCATAGCCGGCCGGGTCGACGTTGCGGATGGTGCGGTTCCAGCGCAGCTCGTGGGTCCAGAGGCCCGCGATCGCGGTGTCGACGCAGGTATGCCCGATGGTGAAGTTCGGGATCGCGACCCGGCCGCCGAGCCCGCGCAGCGCCTCGCCGATGGCATAGTCGTCGGCGAGGTCGTCCTTGAAGGTGGCGAACCCGCCGATCTTCGCCAGCGACGCGGCGGTGAAGGCGATGGTCGAGCCGAAGCACGGCTTGGCGAGGCCGAGCGCCGTGCCCATCACGACGTTGGGCAGGAACTGCACGTCGATGGCGAGCGCCGAGAGCTGCGCGAACACGCCCCGGTCGCCGGGAACGCCGTGGTACAGGCAGGTCACCCCGGTCACGCCGGGGGCGGACAGCTCGGCCACGACGCGCTCGAGATAGTCGGGGCGCACCACCATGTCGCTGTCGGCGAGCACCACCACCTCGTGCCGAATCACCTCCGACATGTTGATCAGGTTCGAGACCTTGCGGTTCGAGCCGTGCTGGCGTGCGTCGACGACGAGGTCGATGCTGAGCTGCGGGAAGGCCGCCTCGATGCGCCGCACGACGCCGATCGCCGGGTCGCCGGCGCTCTGCACGCCGAACACGATCTGCACCGGGCCGGCATAGTCCTGGGCGCAGAAGGTCCGCAGGTTCTCGAACAGGTTCGGCTCGAGGCCGCAGAGGGGCTTCAGCACCGTCACCGAGGGCCGCGCCGCATCGTCGGCGAAGGCGGGCGCCACCTTCGCGGAGCACCGCCCGGCGAGGAACGCCGCGGTGAGCGCGTACAGGCAACCCGCGAGCGCGGGGACCAGAAGGATCGGCGAGAGCCAGGTCAGGTCCATGGGAACGTCGCTCGGTCGCAAGGTGCGTGGGATCGATGGGCCGCGGCGTGCGGCACGAAAGCTCTGTGCAGGCCGTTCAAGGCGCCGGTTTGGCGTTCAGCATGCCGTCGGTGCGTTCGCGCAGGAATTTCAGCACCGCGTCGGCGCCGCCGGCCTTGAGCGGCTGGCCGAGGCTCGCCCGCTGACCCGCGACCTCGCTGACGTTGCCGTTGAGCAGGACGTCCTGGATGCGGTTGTCCGAATTCACGACGAAGTCGATCGGCGAATCGTCCCCGTCCGGGGTGGTGACGTGGGTGAGGACGCGCTGGTTCGTTCCGCTCGCCTCGCTCTTGCGCGTCACCTCGAACTTCGCGCCCGCCGCCCGTGCGAGGCGGTTGGCGTAGGTCACGACGAAGTTGCGGCGGAACGCTTCGGTGATCGCGCCCTGCTGCTCGGGCGAGAACTCCGCCCACTTGGCGCCGATCGCCAGGCGGACCATCGCCGGGTAGTCGAAGGACCGCTCCAGGGTCGGGCCGACCGCGTCGATGCGGTCCTTGAGGGTGCCGGCCCCGTTCTTCACGGCGGCGTCGAAGCGGGCGTAGAGCCCGTCGACCACCGCGACCGCCGGGTCGTCGGCGGCGAAGGCCGGAACGGTGCCGGCGACGAGCGCCAGCGCGAGGATCAACCGGCGCATCAGGCGCACTTCTTCAACTCCGGCACCGCGGTGTCCTCGATGTGGGCGCTCTGCCCGCGGGGGGGCGCATAGCTGTAGAACGGTCCGAGCGTCGCGGGTGCGGGGACGGCCCCGACTCGGCGAAAGGTGGTCCGGCCCTCCTCCTGCGCGGAGGCCTCGGGCTCGCTCGCCTCGCGGCGCAGGCGGCCCTCCTGCGTGTGCCAGAGCCACAGGCCGGGAACGCCGACGAGGAGGTCGGCCAGACGCTTGACCAGGGACAGAGCGAGCGCCGCCTCGGCCGGGATGCCGAACAGGGCGCAGAGCGCGATCAGCCCGCCCTCCTGCGCGCCGAGCGCGCCGGGGACCGCGAAGGCGGCGCCGCGCACGGCCTGGGCCAGGCTCTCGATCACGATCGCCTCTGCGAAGCTCACCGGATAGCCCATGAAGTGCAGGCAGACGTAGACCTCGAGCGAGCCGATGACCCAGCCGACGAGGTGCACGCCGATGCCCGAGACGATGCGCAGGGGCGCACCGTAGAGGCGTCGCAGGTTGTCGTAGAGCACGTCGACGGCGCCGAGCGCCTGCCATTCGCGGCCCGAGGCGAAGCGGTCGACGATCCCCTGGATCAGGCGGTGCCCGGCACGGCGCTGGATCAGGTAGAACGCGCCGATGGCGGGGGCGGCGATGGCGAGGCCGCCGGCGACGGTGCGCACGATCGGCCCGTCGCCCGCGAGCCAGATCAGGAGCCCGAGGCCGGCGACGGTGAAAAGCAGCTGGGTCAGCGCCTGCGTCATCATGTCGACGAACATGCTGGCGCCGGCCAGGCCCCCGGCGATGCCGCGCTTGGCCAGAAGGCGCGCGCCGATGAAGTCGCCGCCCACCGTCGCGACCGGCAGCAGCGTATTGATGCCCTCGCGCACGAAGCGCAGGTTGATGCAGGCGGCCAGGCTCGGGCGGCCGGCGACGGGGAAGATCACGAACCAGCCGAGGCCGGCCCAGGCGACGGCGACCGCGCGCGCGTCAGGTTGAAGATCACGGTCTGGTGGTGCGTCGGGATCGTGGCGCCGTCGAGCGAGCCGACGATCACCTCCTCCAGCGGGTCC